>JBQGEI010000343.1:0-31021 GCA_052039535.1 Pseudoxanthomonas sp. | reverse complement strand
CCCGATCGTCTTCAAGCCGCAGACCGACCTCTACATCCTCAACTACATCGCCAACCACATCATCACCAGCGGCAAGGTCAACCGCCAGTTCGTCGACCGCCACACCAGCTTCAAGCGCGGCAACGACGACATCGGCTACGGGCTGCGCCCGGACCACCCGCTGGAGCTGAAGGCGAAGAACGCCAAGGATGCCAACGGCGGCACGGTGATCGACTTCGACCAGTTCGCTCGCTTCGTCGCCCCGTACACGCTGGAAAAGACCGTGGAGATGACGGGCGTCGAGCGCGGCTGGCTGGAGAAGCTGGCCGAGCTGTACGCCGATCCGAAGGTCAGGGTCATGTCGTTCTGGACCATGGGCTTCAACCAGCACACCCGTGGCACGTGGGCCAACAACATGGTCTACAACATCCACCTGCTGACCGGGAAGATCGCCACCCCCGGCAACAGTCCGTTCTCGCTGACCGGCCAGCCCTCGGCCTGCGGCACGGCGCGCGAGGTGGGCACCTTCAGCCACCGTTTGCCGGCGGACATGGTGGTGACCAACCCCGAGCACCGTCACCACGCCGAGGAGATCTGGAAGGTCCCGCACGGGATCATCAAGGACAAGCCCGGTTACCACGCGGTGGAGCAGAACCGGGCGCTCAAGGACGGCAAGCTCAACGCGTACTGGGTGCAGGTCAACAACAACATGCAGGCCGCGGCCAACCTGCTGCAGGAGACCTGGCCGGGCTACCGCAACCCGGACAACTTCATCGTCGTTTCCGACGCCTACCCGACGGTCACCGCGCAGGCGGCCGACCTGATCCTGCCGGCGGCGATGTGGGTGGAGAAGGAGGGCGCCTACGGCAATGCCGAGCGCCGCACCCAGTTCTGGCACCAGCTGGTGGACGCGCCCGGCCAGGCGCGCTCGGACCTGTGGCAGCTGATGGAGTTCTCCAGGCGTTTCACCACCGACGAGTGCTGGCCGGAGGAGATCCTGGCGGCGAACCCGCAGTACCGCGGCAAGACCCTGTTCGACGTGCTCTACCGCAACGGCAAGGTGGACGCCTTCCCGGTGGAGCAGGTGGAGGCCGGGTATGCCAACGCGGAGGCGGCGGCCTTCGGCTTCTACGTGCAGAAGGGGCTGTTCGAGGAATACGCCGAGTTCGGCCGCGGCCATGCGCACGACCTGGCCCCGTTCGACGCCTACCACCAGGCGCGCGGCCTGCGCTGGCCGGTGGTGGATGGCAAGGAGACGCGCTGGCGCTACCGCGAGGGCGCCGATCCGTACGTCAAGCCCGGCAAGGGCTTCGAGTTCTACGGCAACAAGGACGGCCGCGCGGTGATCTGGGCGCTGCCCTACGAGCCGCCGGCCGAATCGCCGGACGCCGACTACGACATGTGGCTGGTCACCGGGCGAGTGCTGGAGCACTGGCACTCCGGCTCGATGACCATGCGCATCCCCGAGCTGTACAAGGCGGTGCCGGCGGCCTGCGTCTACATGAATCCCGACGACGCGCGCGCCCGTGGGCTCAAGCGGGGCGACGAGGTGCGCGTGGTGTCGCGCCGTGGCGAGATGCGCTCGCGGGTGGAGACGCGCGGCCGCAACCGGATGCCGCGGGGAGTGGTGTTCGTGCCGTGGTTCGACGCCGGGCAGCTGATCAACAAGGTCACCCTGGACGCGACCGACCCGATCTCCAAGCAGACCGACTACAAGAAGTGCGCCGTGAAGATCGTGGCCGCCTAGGAGAACCCCGATGCGCAACAAGCCCCTGATCGTGGTGGTACTGGCGCTGCTGGCGGTGCTGGTGTTCGTGGTCGGATGGATGTCCGGCCGCTTCAGCGGCCGCGGCGACGCCGCCCCGGCCCTGGCGGTGCAGGCACGGCCGGTGGATACGCGCGCCATCTTCGTCCCCGGCGATGGCCAGATAGACGCGATCCGCCGCGGCGTGCCGGTGGACCAGGAGGGCCACCCGCCGCCGATGGCACGGGTGGAGAACGCCGACATCGTCCGGACCCGTGCCTACCCGATGCAGCCGCCGACCATCCCCCATGCCATCGACGGCTACCAGATCGACAAGAACAGCAACCGTTGCATGCTCTGCCATGCGCGCGCCAACGCGTCCACCTTCCAGGCCCCGCCAGTGAGCGTGACCCATTACATGGACCGTGACGACCAGTTCCTGGCCACGATCTCGCCGCGGCGCTACTTCTGCCTGCAGTGCCACGTCGCCCAGACCGACGCGCCGACCCTGGTCGCCAACGGCTTCCGCGACATCGACAGCGTGCTCACCGGCCCGCCGCCGGCCGAGGCGGCCCCGCCACCGGGGGGAGGCTGAGCCATGGTGCTGCGCAGGGGAGTGGTGACGATCCGCCGCCACGTGCTCGGGCTGTGGCGCACGCTGCGCTCGCCCAGCCGCTACTACAGCCTGGGCATGCTGACGGTGGCCGGGTTCATCGCCGGGGTGCTGTTCTGGGGAGGCTTCAACACCGCCTTGGAGGTGACCAATACCGAGGAGTTCTGCACCGGGTGCCACGAGATGCGGGACAACGTGTTCGAGGAGCTGAAGACCACCATCCACTACAGCAACCGCTCCGGCGTGCGCGCCACCTGCCCTGACTGCCACGTCCCGCACAACTGGACCGACAAGATCGCCCGCAAGATGCAGGCCTCCAAGGAGGTCTGGGGCAAGATCTTCGGCACCATCAACACCCGCGAGAAGTTCCTCGACCACCGCCTCACGCTGGCCATGCATGAATGGGACAGGTTGAAGGCCAACGACTCGCTGGAGTGCCGCAACTGCCACGAGTTCGACTCGATGGACCTCACCCGGCAGAGCCCGCGCGCGGCCCAGATCCACAAGCTGTGGCTGGGGTCGGGCGAGAAGACCTGCATCGACTGCCACAAGGGCATCGCGCACAAGTTGCCGGACATGCACGGCGTGCCGCAGGGGTAACAGGACTGACGCGCCGGCTTCACGGGGCGTTTATTCAGCTGCGTTGTAGATTGCCGCCGTAGCTCGCGCATATCCCCCACGATCTGCGTTGACCTCCCTACTGAAACCTCCGCTGCCCCTTCACGGGGCGGCGCGGGACACGTCAACCTGAAAAAACGAGCGTCCGATGCCTGCCGCCCCCGTTTCAGCCGGTATCACCGCCCTGCGCGAGCAGGACCCGCTCCGGGTCCTGGCCAGGGATGCAAGGGGACGCTTCGCGCCCCGGGCCACCCAGCGGGGCACCCAGCCCCCGGCCCACGCGCTGCCGGTGCTGTTCGTGGTGTCGGAGATGGCGGACTTCATCAAGGCAGGCGGGCTGGGCGATGTCGCCGCGGCGCTGCCGCGCGCGCTGCGTCCCGGCGCCGACGTGCGCGTGCTGATCCCCGGCTACCCTGAAGTGCTGCGCCGGGTGCGCTGCATGAACATCGTCGGCCGGGTACCCGCCCACGCGGACCTGCCCGAGTGCCGCATCGGCCTGACCCACCTCCATGACGGCCTGCCGGTCTACGTGCTGCTCAACGCCGCGCTGTTCGAGCGCAGTGGCTCGCCATACGTCGACGGGTCCGGCGCCGAGTGGGACGACAACGCGGTGCGGTTCGCCACCTTCGCCCATGCCGCCGCGCGCATCGCCGCCGGCGACTGCGGGCTGCCGTGGCAGCCCCGTCTGCTGCACCTGCATGACTGGCCCTCGGCGATGGCCGCGGCCTACGTGCGCTGGCGTGGCGGCGATACGCCCAGCGTGCTCACGATCCACAACCTCGCCTACCAGGGCGTCTTCGCCCGCAATGTCGCCACCGCCATCGGCGTGCCGCCGGCGCACCTGCACGAGATGGAGTTCCACGGCCGTCTGTCCTTCCTGCGCGCGGGCATCGTCAATGCCACCCGCATCAACACCGTCAGCGAAAGCTACGCCGCCCAGATCGTGCAGCCGGAAGAAGGCTGCGGGCTGGACGGCCTGCTCACGCGGCGCGCGGCGCAGGGCCACCTCAGCGGCATCGTCAACGGCATCGACGACAGCTGGGATCCCGCGCGCGACCTGGCGCTGCCGGTGCGTTTCAGCGCGGTGCGTTGCGAGAACCGCCACTTCAACACGCGCCACGTCCGCGGCGAGTTCGGGCTGCCGGACAACGGCGGGCCGCTGTTCGCGGTGGTTTCGCGGCTGGTGCACCAGAAGGGCCTGGACATCACCTGCGAGGTTGCGCCCCAGATCGTCGCCGCCGGCGGGCAGATCGTCATCATCGGCGGCGGAGACCCGCAGGTGGAGGCTCAGGTCGCGGCGCTGGTGCGGCGCTACCCCGGCTCGGTCGGCGCCTTCATCGGTTTCGAGGAGGCGCTGGCGCGGCGCATGTTCGCCGGTGCCGATTTCCTGCTGATGCCGTCGCGGTTCGAACCCTGCGGCCTCAGCCAGATGTATGCGCAGCGCTTCGGCTGCCTGCCCGTGGCCCATGCCACCGGCGGCCTGATCGACACCGTGGACGACGGCGTCACCGGCTTCCTGTTCGAGGGTGCCACCGCCGACGGCCTGCGCCGCTGCCTGCAGCGGGCGATACGCACCTTCCGCAACCCGATGCTGATGCAGGCCATGCGCCGGGCCGCGATGCTGCGCCCGGGGGGCTGGGGCCAGGCCGGCCAGCAATACCAGGCGCTCTATCGCCAGGCGGCCGGCGTGGCCGCGGTCCGGGGGCTGAGCGCATGACCGAGGGCCTGGCGCCCGTGGCGCAGGACTGCGAACCGCTCCCGGGCAGCGTTTCCGATCCGGAGCGCGACTGCGCACTGGCGGCGCTGGCGGCGGGCGAACCGGCCGACGCGTTCGCGTGGCTGGGCACGCATCGGTCCGCACAGGGCGGCTGGTGCCTGCGCACGCTGGTGCCGGGCGCACGCCAGGTGTGGGCACGGGCGGGCGCGCAGGAGTGGATGCGCATGCACCCCGGTGCGCATCCGGGCCTGTTCGAGTCACCGGTCGCCGCGCCCGGCATGCACCTGCTCCGCATCGACTGGGGCGAACGCACCGAGGAAGTGGCGGACGCCTACGCGTTCGGGGCGCTGCTGGAGGAGCCGCTGCTCGAGCGGATCGCCGCCGGCGACGGCCAGGCCATGCGCGAGGCCCTCGGGGCCCATCCGCTCCGGATCGGCGGCGTGGACGGCGTGCGCTTCGCGGTCTGGGCGCCCAATGCGCGCCGGGTCGCGGTGGTCGGCACGTTCAACGGCTGGGATGGCCGGCGCCATCCGATGCGCCTCCGCCACGCCGCCGGCGTGTGGGAGGTCTTCCTGCCGCAGGTCGGTGCCGGAGCGCTTTACAAGTACGAGATCACCGCCGCCGACGGCACCCGCCTGCCGCACAAGGCCGACCCCTGCGCCCGCCAGTGCGAGCTGCCGCCGTCCACCGCGTCGCGGGTGGCCGATGCGACGCCGTTCGCCTGGAACGACCAGGCGTGGATGGCCGCGCGGGACGGATGGCGGCGCAAGCCGCTGTCCATCTATGAACTGCATGCCGGCTCCTGGCGCCGCGATGCCGATGGCAACGCGCTGGACTGGGATGCCCTGGGCGAGCAGCTGGTCCCGCACGTGCAGGCGCTGGGTTTCACCCACATCGAACTGCTGCCGGTCAGCGAGCACCCGTTTGGCGGCTCCTGGGGTTACCAGCCGCTGGGCATCTATGCGCCGACCGCCCGCCACGGCGACCCGGCCGCCTTCGCCCGTTTCGTCGACCGCTGCCATGGCGCCGGGATCGGCGTGATTGTGGACTGGGTCAGCGCCCATTTCCCGGGTGATGCCCATGGCCTGCAGCGTTTCGACGGCACCGCGCTGTACGAGCACGAGGACCCGCGCGAAGGCTTCCATCGCGACTGGCATACGCTGATCTACAACTACGGCCGCAACGAAGTGGCGGGGTTCCTGGTCGGCTCGGCGCTGGAGTGGATCGAGAAATTCCACATCGACGGCCTGCGCGTGGATGCGGTGGCCTCGATGCTCTACCGCGACTACAGCCGGCCGGCGGGCGAGTGGGTGCCCAACGAGCACGGCGGGCGCGAGAACCTGCAGGCGATCGCCTTCCTGCGCAGGATGAACAGCGAGATCGGCCGACGCTTCCCGGACGTGATGCTGATCGCCGAGGAATCCACCGCATGGCCGGGCGTCACCGCGCCGGTGGAGCAGGGCGGCCTGGGGTTCACCCACAAGTGGAACATGGGCTGGATGCACGACACCCTGCAGCACATGGGGCGTGATCCGGTGCATCGCGGCTGGCACCACAGCGAGATGACCTTCGGCCTGGTGTACGCCTTCGCCGAGCGCTTCGTGCTGCCGCTGTCGCACGACGAAGTGGTGCACGGGAAGGGCTCGCTGCTGGGCCGCATGCCCGGCGATGCGTGGCAGCGCTTCGCCAACCTGCGGGCGTACCTGGGCCTCATGTGGGCGCACCCCGGCAGCAAGCTGCTTTTCATGGGCGGGGAGTTCGGCCAGCTGGCCGAATGGAACCACGATGCCCAGCTCGACTGGGAGGCGGCCCGCCGTCCGCCCAACGATGGCCTGGCACGGCTGGTGGGCGACCTCAACCGCATGCTGCGTTCCCAGCCGGCACTGCATGCGGCCGAGCAGGACGAGCGCAGCTTCGAATGGAGCGTGGCCGATGATTCCAGCAACAACGTGGTCGCGTTCCTGCGCCACGATCCGACTGGCGGCGCACCCTCGCTGCTGTCGGTGACCAACCTCACGCCGGCGGTGCACCACGGCTATGCCGTGGGCGTGCCGCATGGCGGCGGCTGGCGCGAGCTGCTCAACACCGACAGCGCGCATTACGGCGGCAGCAACGTGGGCAACGGTGGCCTGCTGCAGGCCGTGCCGCGTCCGATGCATGGCCACGCCCAGTCGTTGCTGCTGACCCTGCCGCCGCTGGCCACGCTCTATCTCCAGGCCGGGGCATGAGCGCTGCGGTCGGACTCCACCAGCCGGGCGCCTGGCCGGCAGGGGCGGACCGCTGGTGCTTCCGGCTGTGGGCACCGGATGCCCGGCGGGTCGAGCTGGTGCTCGAGGGACGATCGCAGGCGATGGCGGCTGCCGGCGACGGCTGGTTCACGGTCGAGGCGGCGGGACCCGAGGGCGCGCGCTACCGGTACCGCATCGACGGCGCCACCGAGGTCCCGGACCCGGCCTCGCGCTGGCAGCCGGAAGGCGTGCATGGTCCCAGCGCGCTGTACCGCGACGCCTACGCCTGGCGCCACGACCGCTGGCAGGGCCGTCCCTGGCGCGAGGCGGTGGTCTACGAACTTCACGCCGGCAGCTGTGGCGGCTACGCCGGCGTGCGTGCGCAGCTGCCGCGGCTGGCGGCGCTGGGCATCACCGCGATCGAGCTGAGGCCCCTTGCGCAATTTCCCGGGACTCGCAACTGGGGCTATGACGGCGTGCTGCCATTCGCGCCGGCCCATGCCTACGGCACCCCTGACGAACTCAAGGCGCTGGTGGACGAGGCCCACGGCCTGGGGTTGATGGTGCTGCTGGACGTGGTCTACAACCACTTCGGACCGGATGGCAACTACCTCGGAAGCTATGCCTCCCCGTTCTTCCGCGCCGGTTCGCACACGCCCTGGGGCCAAGCCATCGACTTCAACCATCCGGCGGTGCAGCGCTACTTCATCGCCAATGCGCTGATGTGGCTGCGGGAATACCGTTTCGACGGCCTGCGGCTGGATGCGGTGCACGCGATCGAGCCGACGACCTTCCTGCACCAGCTGCGTGGGGAAGTGGCGGCCGCGCTGCCGCCGGAGCGTCATGTGCACCTGGTGCTGGAGAACGAGCACAACCAGGCCAGCCTGTTGCGCGAGGGCTTCACCGCCCAGTGGAACGATGACTTCCACAACGCGTTGCACGTGCTGCTGACCGGCGAAACCGAGGGCTACTACGGCGACTACGCCCCGGCCGCCAGCGCGCACCTGGCGCGGGTGCTGGGCGAGGGGTTCGCGTGGCAGGGCCAGACCACGCCGCGCGGCCGCGTCCGCGGCGAGCCCAGCGCCGACGTGTCGCCGCAGCGCTTCGTGGCCTTTGCCCAGAACCACGACCAGATCGGCAACCGCGCCTGCGGCGAGCGGCTCTCCGTACTCGTCTCACCGGAGCGCCTGCAGGTGGCGATGGCGCTGACCGTACTGACGCCGATGATCCCGCTGGTGTTCATGGGCGAGCCCTGGGCCGCGCGCGAGCCGTTCCTGTTCTTCACCGATTTCGACGCACCGCTGGACGAGGCGGTCCGCGAGGGCCGCCGACGCGAGTTCGCACATTTCGCTGCCTTCGCCAGCGCCGAAGCGCGGCGCACGATTCCCGACCCCAATGCCGCATCCACGTTCGAGGCCTCGCGTACGCCCTGGCCGGCGCAGGACGATACCGAAGCACAGGCCTGGCTGGCGTGGTTCAGCGGGTTGCTGGCCCTGCGCGAACGCGAGCTGGTGCCCCACCTGGAAGACGCACGGCCGCTGGGCGGGCGGGTGACCGGCGAATCCGCCGTGGCCGCCGGCTGGCAGCTGGGACAGGCGCAGTGGTGGATCGAACTGAACCTGGGTCCGACGACGGTGCCCAGCGCGCTGCCGCCGGGACGCGACCTGCTGCGCACCGGCCCGATGGACGAGGACGAGCTGCCGCCGGACCGGCTGCGCGTGCGCAAGGTCGGGCCATGAGCGGCGGGCATGGCGGCCTGCACGCGCTGGCGGCCGCGGCGGGCCTGCACCGCGAGTGGACCGATGTCGATGGCCGGCCGCAGGTGGTGGCTGACGCCACGCTGCACGCCGCGCTCGCCGCGCTGGACCTGCCCGCTGCCACGCCTGCCCAGCGTCGCGAGAGCCTGCGCCGGATCGAGGCATTGCACGCCGAGCCGCCGCTGCTGACCACGCGGGCCGGCAAGCGTGTGGCCGCCGGCCCCGGGCCGACGCTGCGCCAGTGGCAGTCCGACGATGGCCAGCGCGAGGACGTACGCGTCGACGCGCGTGGCATGGCGCGCGCGCCGCTCACGCCCGGCTACTGGACCCTGCACGGCGACGCGGCGCGTCCGGTGGCGGTGGCGCCGGACCGCTGCTTCGGCGTGGAGGACGCCGTGCCCGGCGTCCGTGCCTGGGGCGTGGCATTGCAGGTGTACTCGACGCGCGCGCCCGGCGACGGTGGCATTGGCGATACCGCCGGCTGCGGCGACTGGCTGCGTCGGGTGGCCGCCAGAGGCGGCCACGCGCTTGCGCTGAGCCCCGTGCATGCAGCCATGGAAGGCGCCGGCTACTACAGTCCCTACGCCCCCGGCGACCGGCGCTGCCTGGACCCGCTGCACGCCTCGCCGGTGGAGGTGTTCGGCGAGGTGGCCATGCAGGTGCTGGAGAACGAACCGGGCCTGCGCGACCGGCTGCGCCGGCTGGAGACAGCGGAGCTCATCGACTGGAGCGCGGCGCGCCCGGCCAAGTGGGCGTGGCTGCGGCAGTTGCACGCGCGCGGCCTGGCCCTGCGTCCGGATCTGCAGAAGGACTACGCACGCTTTGCCGCTGCCCCGCCGCCGGAAGTGACGGCATACGTGGGATTCACCGCCGGCGCTGACAGTGACGCAGCGGAGCTGCAGCTGTTCGGCCAGTGGCTGGCACGCGCGGGCTGGGCACGCTGCCAGCAGCAGGCGCGTGATGCCGGGCTGGGCATCGGGCTGGTCGCTGACCTGGCGGTGGGTTTCGATCCCTCCGGCGCCGAGGCGGCAGCCTCTCCCGCCGCGGTGCTGCGCGGACTGGAACTGGGCGCGCCGCCGGATGCCTTCAATGCCCAGGGCCAGGCATGGGGCATCAGTGGCTATTCGCCCACCGGCCTGCGCCAGTCCGGCTTCGCACCGTTCATCGAGCTGTTGCGCTCGGTGATGCGCGACCGCGGCGGGGTGCGTATCGACCACATCCTCGGCCTGCAGCGGCTGTGGGTGGTGCCGCGGGGCGCAAGCGCCGGCGATGGCGTCTACCTGTCCTGCGAGCTGGATGCGTTGCTGGACCTGCTGGCGCTGGAGTCCTGGCGCCACCGCTGCATCGTGATCGGCGAGGATCTCGGCGTGGTCCCGCCGGGCATCCGCTCCCGGCTGGCGCGCCGCAGCGTGCTGGGCATCGATGTGCTGCCGTTCACCCGCGACCGCCGTGGCACGTTCATGCGGCCGGCCCGCTGGCGCCGCCACGCGGTCGCGACCACCACCACCCACGACCTGCCCAGCACCGCCGGCTGGATCGAGGGCCGCGACATCGCCTGGCGGCTCGGCCTGCATGGATCGCCGGCCGATGCGCTGCTGGCCACCCCGCAGTGGCGGCAGCGCAAAGCCGATGCCGCGCACCTGGACCGGGCGTTGCGCGCCGAAAGCCTGGATACGGCGGATCCACGCATGGCGGCCCTGCGTTTCGTCGCCCGTTCGCCGGCGCTGCTCGCCCTGTTGCCGACCGAGGACGCGCTGGGCCTGCGCGAACAGCCGAACCTGCCGGGGACCACCGACAGCCACCCCAACTGGCGCCGGCGGCTGCCCGAACCGCTGCCGGCCGCCGTGCTGGACGCGTCGCTGCGGGCGTTCGCGCAGGCGCGCACCGAGGTCGCACCGTGAACACGCGCCACATCCACCCCCGCGCCACGATGCGCCTGCAGCTGCATGCCGGCTTTACCCTGGATGATGCCGCCGCACAGGTGGACTACTACGCGCGGCTTGGCATCAGCCACCTCTACCTGTCGCCGGTGGGCGTGGCCGTGCCCGGCTCCACCCATGGCTATGACAACACCGATCCGACGCGGGTCAATCCGGAACTCGGCGGCGAGGCGGCGCTGCTGCGCCTGTCCCGGGCCGCGCGTGGGCACGGCATGGGACTGTTGCTGGACATCGTGCCCAACCACATGGCCACCCACGCCTCCAACGCGTGGTGGATGGACCTGCTACGGCACGGGCGTCGCAGCCGCCACGCCGAATGGTTCGACGTGGACTGGGACGCGCCCGACGCCGATGGCCGCCTGCTGCTGCCGGTGCTGGACCGTCCGCTGGATGCGGCGCTTGCCGAAGGCCTGCTGCGGCTGGAACAGCAGGACGATGGCTGGTACGTCCGCCACCATGACCAGGCCTGGCCGCTGCGGCCCGGTACGGTGCCCGCACCGGCCGGAGCCCGCGCGCGTAGGTGGCTGGACCGCATCCACGCCGGTGCCCGGCGCGGCGACGGCGCGATGGCGGCGATCCTCGGGCGCCAGGCCTGGCGCCTGCTGTGGTGGCGTGCGGGCAACGATCGCATCAACTACCGCCGCTTCTTCGACATCACCTCGCTGGCCGCGCTGCGCTGTGAACGACGCGACGTGTTCGACGCGGTGCATGCGCTGCCGCTGCGGCTGCTGGGCGAGGGCGTGATCGACGGCGTGCGGGTGGACCACGTTGATGGCCTGACCGACCCGACCGGCTACGTGCAGGCGCTGCGCGCGGCCCTGGACCGCGCCGGCCGGCGGCGTGGCCTGGCCCCGGGCGAGGCGCTGCTGTACGTGGAGAAGATCCTCGCACCGGGCGAAGCGCTGCCCGCGCAGTGGCCGTGCCACGGCACCACCGGCTACGACTTCATGGACCAGGCCGGCGCGGTGCTGCACGCGCCGGCCGGGTTGGACACGCTGCGTACCCGCTGGGAACAGGCCGGAGGCGAGGGCGACTTCGCGGCGATCGAACGCGACGCGCGGCTGCTGGTGTTGCGCGGCCCCCTGCAGGCCGAGTTCAACCGGTGCCTGCGGCGGCTGCTGGCGGTCGCGGTGCGGGTGCCGGCGCTGGCCGACTTCAGCACGCAGATGTGGGCGCGGGCGTTGCAGGCCCTGTGCGTGCATTTCCCCGTGTACCGCACCTACGCCGGCAAGGACGGGCTGGATGCGCAGGGCAGGACGCGGCTGGAGGCGGCGGCCGCCGCCGCACGCCACCGGCTGGGACCGGCCGAGGAGCAGGCGCTGGCCACGCTGGCCGGCTGGCTTGAGGGCGATGCCGTGCCCGGCACCGTGCCCGCCGCGCCGCTGCAGCGGCTGCGCGCGTGCTTCGAGCAGCTCACCGCGCCGCTCAATGCCAAGGCGGTGGAGGACACCGCCTTCTACCGCCACGGGCCGCTGCTGTCGCGCAACGAGGTCGGCAGCCACCCGGTGCATGCGCCGCCGGCGCCGGAAGCCTTCCACCGCGCGTGCCGCAGGCGCGCCGCCACGCATCCCCGGGCATTGCTGGCCACCGCCACCCACGACCACAAGCGCGGCGAGGACACGCGCGCCCGGCTGGCCGTCCTGTCCCATCGCGCGGCGTGGTGGTGCGCGCAGCTCGACCGTCTGGAAGCCGCCGCGCCGGCGCCGGTGCGTGATCCGGTCCCTGGTCCCATGCGGCTGATGCTCTGGCAGACCCTGGTGGCCGCCTGGTCGCCCGGTGGCCTGGCTCCCGGCCCGTCACGCCGCACCTTCCTCGCGCGGCTGCAGGGCTGGGCGCTCAAGGCGATGCGCGAAGGCAAGCAGTACAGCACCTGGACCGAGCCGGACACCACGCGCGAAGCGGCGGTGGCGGCGCTACTGCGCCATGCGGTGCAGCCGCGCGGCGACGATGCCCTGCATGTCCTGCTGGCGGACACGGCCGCCGCCCTGGACGTGGCCGGTGCGCGCCTGGGGTTGGCGCAGCTGGTGCTGCGGCTCGCGACACCGGGGGTGCCGGACACCTACCAGGGCACGGAGGGCTGGGACCTCAGCCTGGTGGACCCCGACAACCGGCGGCCGGTCGACTACGCGTCGCGCCGCGCCTGGCTGGAGGACACGCGCGACTGGAACGGCCTGCTGCGGCACTGGCAGGACGGCGCGGTCAAGGCGCGCCTGCTGGCCCGCCTGCTGACGCTGCGCGCGGAACATCCGGGGCTGTTCGAGGGCACCTACCGCCCCCTGGACGCGGGCCCGGGCGTGGTCGGGTTCGTGCGCAGGGGCGACGGCCGGAAGCTATGGGTGGGCGCGTTGGTGGCAGACGCCCCGGCCACGCCCGGCGATGGCCTGCTGCTGTCGGTGCCGGCGCAGTGGGGCGGGCGTGGCCTGCGGCTGCCCGCGGCGCTCTGGCGCAACGTGCTGGAAGGCGATGGTGAACCCGTGGCCGGTGGCGAGCGCGAGCTGCCGCTGTCGACGCTTTTTGCACGGTCTCCCGTGTCAGTTTGGATCGGCGAATGAAAAGGATGTCCATGGATACGGCGGCACGCCAGCAACGCACGCGGGCACTTGCCCGCCAGATATGGGAAGCCGAGGGCCGCCCGGATGGCCAGGAACTGCGCCACTGGGGCATGGCCGAGCGCCTGGTCGAGGCCGAAATCGCCGCGCGCGGCATGGAAGGGACACAGCATGGCCCGGACGCGGCCACCGGGGAGGGCGCACGTGGCGACGCGTAAATGGAGCCAGCAGTCCCGCATCGAGGAGGGCCGACCGTACCCGCTGGGCGCCACCTGGGATGGGCTGGGGGTGAACTTCGCGCTGTATTCGCGCCACGCCACCCGGGTCGAGCTGTGCCTGTTCGACGAGCGGGGGCGCGAGCAGGAACGCATCGTGCTGCCCGAATACAGCGACGAGATCTGGCACGGTTACCTGCCCGATGCGCGGCCGGGACAGCGCTACGGTTACCGCGTGCACGGGCCGTACGAGCCCGATGCCGGGCACCGCTTCAACCCCAACAAGCTGCTGCTGGATCCTTACGCCAAGCAGATCAGCGGCGAGCTGAAGTGGGCTCCGCACCTGTTCGGCTACACCCTCGGCCACCGTGACCTGGACCGCAGCTTCGACCGCCGGGACAGCGCGGCGTACATGCCGCGTTCGGTGGTGATCGATCCTGCCTTCACCTGGGGCCAGGAGCGCGCGCCGGACACCGCGTGGGACCGCACGGTGATCTACGAGGCCCATGTGCGCGGCCTCACCATGCGCCACCCCGCGATTCCCGCGCCGCTGCGTGGCACCTTCGCGGCGCTGCGCGACGACGCCATCATCTCGCACCTCAGGTACCTCGGCGTCAGCGCGATCGAGCTGCTGCCGGTGCATGCCTTCGTCGATGACCAGTACCTGCTGGACAAGGGGTTGCGCAACTACTGGGGCTACAACTCGATCGGCTTCTTCGCCCCGCAGCCGCGCTACCTGTCGGGCAGTTCGGTGGCCGAGTTCAAGCAGATGGTCGCGCGCATGCACGATGCCGGCCTGGAGGTCATCCTCGACGTGGTCTACAACCACACCGCCGAGGGCAACGAACTGGGGCCGACGCTCTCGTTCAAGGGCATCGACAACGCCAGCTACTACCGGCTGGCCGACGACCGCCGCTACTACATCAACGACACCGGCACCGGGAACACCTTCGACCTGACCAACGCCGGCGCGCTGCGCATGGTGATGGACTCGCTGCGCTACTGGGTGCGCGAGATGCGCGTGGACGGGTTCCGCTTCGACCTTGCCACGATCCTCGGCCGAGAACGGCACGGGTTCGACCCGTCCTGCAGCTTCCTCGACGCGGTGCGCCAGGACCCGATGCTGAGCCGGGTCAAGCTGATCGCCGAGCCGTGGGACATCGGCCCCGGCGGCTACCAGCTCGGCAACTTCGCGCCGGGCTGGGCCGAGTGGAACGACAAGTTCCGCGACAACGTGCGCGCGCTGTGGCGCGGGGACGCAGGGCAGCTGGCGGAGTTCGCCACCCGGTTCACCGGCTCGGCCGACCTGTTCGACCATCACGGACGCAAACCGCATGCGTCGGTCAACTTCGTCACCGCGCACGACGGGTTCACCCTGCGCGACCTGGTCAGCTACGACGGCAAGCACAACCTCGCCAACGGCGAGGACGGGCGCGACGGCAGCGACAACAACATCTCCTGGAACCACGGTGCCGAGGGCGAAACCGACGACGCCGGCATCAACGCGCTGCGCGCCCGCCAGATGCGCAACCTGCTGGCGACCCTGCTGCTGTCCCAGGGCACGCCGATGCTGCTGGCCGGCGACGAGTTCGGCCACACCCAGCATGGCAACAACAACGCGTACTGCCAGGACAACGAGCTGACCTGGCTGGACTGGGAGGCGGCGGCGGGCAGCGCACCGCAGCGCCAGGCCGGGTTCGTGCGGCGGCTGCTGCGGCTGCGCCGCCGCTACCCGCAGCTGCGCCGCCGGCGTTTCTTCATGGGCGAGTACGACCGCGCGCACGGCCTGCACGACATCGCCTGGTACCGCCCTGACGGCGAAGCGATGCAGGAAGGCGACTGGCACGACGGCGAACGGCGCGCGCTGGTGGTCTGCCTGGACGGCCAGGCGCCCACCAGCGGCCTGCAGCGGCCTTCGCGCAGCGATACCCTGGTGTTGCTGGTCAATGCGGGCCACGAGGCGCAGGCGTTCCGGCTGCCGTCGCACCTTCAGGGCCCGCGCCTGCTGCTGTCCAGTGCCGAGCCAGCGCCGGAGCCCGGGCAGGACGGCTGGCAGCTGCCGCCGCGGAGCCTGCTGGTACTGGCCACGCGCGTGGCCCCGGTGGCCCCGCTATCCGCGGCCGCGCCCGTATCGCCCGGAGCCGGCGGCGACGGGGCGGGCTGAACCCCGCTGCGGCCGCCGCAGCTGCCCCGCTTGGCGTGGAGCGGCAGGGCGGCTGTCGGGTCCGGGAGCCCAGTTGCCGGCGCCAGACGCAAAAAAGCCCGCCAGTGGCGGGCTTCTTGCCTGGAACATGCGGCGATGGTGGCTATGGGTGGAATCGAACCACCGACCTCGGGATTATGAGTCTCGCGCTCTAACCGTCTGAGCTACATAGCCATGTTGCCGCAGCCGCGGGTTGGCACTGGAGGTGCCGCCGCCCCGGCGAACCGCGAATTTTTCATGGTTCCGGGCGCCGTGTCAATCGCGCTTGTCGCCCCGGCGGGCGCATGGCAGAGTCGGGGCATTCGAATTTATTGGAGTCCGCATCGTGATCGATCCGGACGGGTACAGGCCGAACGTCGGCATCGTGCTGATGCGCGAGGATGGGCAGGTGTTCTGGGCGCGGCGCGTGCGCCGTGATGGCTGGCAGTTCCCGCAGGGCGGGATGCGCAGCGACGAGACCCCGGTCGAGGCGATGTACCGCGAGCTCCACGAGGAGACCGGCCTGTCGCCGGAACACGTGGAACTTCTGGGGGCGACCCCGGGCTGGCTGCGCTACCGGCTGCCGGGCCGCGCGATCCGCCGTGGCGGTACCGGGCCGGTGTGCATCGGCCAGAAGCAGGTGTGGTTCCTGCTGCGGCTGGTCGGCGACGAATCGCTGGTGCGCTTCGACGCCACCGACACGCCGGAGTTCGACCACTGGCGCTGGGTGGACTTCTGGTACCCGGTGGAGCACGTGGTGACCTTCAAGCGCGGCGTCTACGCACGTGCGCTGCGGCACCTGGCGCCCCTGGCCAGCGGCAGCGGCGCGGTGTTGCGGCAGATGCCCGGCGCAGCCCAGCAGGCCTGGATGCCGGGCAACAGTGCCGGCCACGACCGCCCGCGGCGCCGTCCGCGGCAGGCGACCGGCGGGCGTTCATCCGCATGAACGGTGCCTCTGGTGCCCACCCGCACCGGCCGTCGGATGCAATTGACAACGTTTCTCATTCGTAGTGCAATGCACCCCGGTTCAGTCATATGAGGCCGCCGTGTACGTCTGCATCTGCAATGGGGTGACCGACCGCCAGATCCGCGAAGCGGTCGAGGCCGGCTGCGACAGCGTCGCCGAGCTGACCATGCGTACCGGCTGCGGGTCCACTTGCGGCACCTGCCTGCCGATGGCGGCCGACCTGGTCGCCGAGTACCAGGCGCGCGCGCTGCCGCTGCCGCTGCTGGCTGCTGCCTGAGCCGTCCCGGGCGCGCTGCGCCGGGCCAATGAACACGATTCGCGTTCCCTCGTCGCCGCGCGCGGCGCGCTAGAGTGCGCGCATTCCCCCGGCAGAAGGAGTGCGCGCGATGAAGGGCGACGCCAAAGTCATCGAATACCTCAACAGGGCCCTGTACAACGAGCTCACCGCGATCAACCAGTACTTCCTGCACGCCAAGATGCTGAAGAACTGGGGCCTGAAGGAGCTGGCCGAGCACGAGTACAAGGAATCCATCGACGAGATGCACCACGCCGACTGGCTGTCCGAACGCATCCTGTTCCTGGAGGGGCTTCCGAACTTCCAGGCGCTGGGCAAGCTGCGCATCGGCGAAGGCCCGCGCGAGGTGCTGGAGTGCGACCTGGCCCTGGAGCTGGAAGGCATCCCGCTGCTGCGCGAAGCCATCGCCCATGCCGATTCGGTGGGCGACTACGTCAGCCGCCAGCTGTTCGTGAAGATCCTGGATTCAGAGGAAGAGCACGTGGACTGGCTGGAGACCCAGCTGGAGCTGATCTCCCGGATCGGCGAGCAGAACTACCTGTTGAGCAAGCTCGAGGACTGATCCCCGGCGGCGCTGGCCAGCCACGCCTGCAACGCGACGCGGGCGCGGGCGAACTCGGCGATCAGCAGCGCCACCGCCACGGCGGGCCGGTCCAGGGCCTGGGCGCGGGCGCCGGCTTCGATCCGGCGCGCCACCGCCGACAGCGCCAGCGCGCCGACGTTGGCGCTGGATGATTTCAGTGCGTGCGCGGCCTCGCGCATGGCTTCCAGGTCGGGAGTGGCCGAGGCCTGCTCCAGCTGCCGCACCAGGCGCGGTGCATCCTGCAGGAACAGCGCGACGATAGTGGCCGCCTCGTCGCCGGTGATGTCCCGCAACTCCTGCAGCATGGCCGGGTCCAGCACCGGCGCCTGGGCGTCCGGATCGTGCGCCACCAGGTGCGCCGCGCGCGCAGGCGCCACCGCCGCAGCGGTCGGCTGCGACCGGGATGGGATCGCGGCGGCCGCTGCCGGCGTCGCGGCGGCAGCCACCGCAGGCGTGGCCACGACCGGCGCCGACGCCGCGCGGGGGCCCAGCCAGCGCCGCAGGCAGGCGCCCAGTTGCTCGCGGGCCACGGGCTTGGAAAGGTAGTCGTCCATCCCGGCGTCCAGGCAACGCTGGCGGTCACCGGCCATCGCGTTGGCGGTCATCGCCACGATCGGGATGCGCCGGGAACCGGCCGCCGTTTCCTGCATGCGCCAGCGCCGGGTCGCCGCATAGCCGTCGAGCACCGGCATCTGGCAGTCCATGAACACCAGGTCGTAGGGTCCCGAGGACAGTCGTGCCAGGGCGAGCTCGCCATTGGCCGCGGTGTCGCAGCTGTAGCCCAGTACCGAAAGCAGTTTCTGCGCGACCAGCAGGTTGACCGGGTTGTCTTCCACCAGCAGCAGGCGTGGCGGGATTCCGGTGCCGGCGGGCGCGGTAGCCGGTGCAGGCGCCGGATCGGCGGGCGGTACCGCGCCCGGGAGCATGGCCGCGACCGGGGTTGCCGGCGGGACCGGGGCCGGTGGAGTGCCTGGCGCCGCTGGCGCAGGGGCAGGCGATGGCGGACCGGCCACCCCCGCATCCGCGGCCGGTTCGCCTGCTGTCGCAACGGACGCGGGGGCCGCGGGGCCACCCCCCTGCAGGGCGACGCGCAGGTCCGCGTCCGGGGCCAGGCGCGGCAGCAGGCTGGCACCTTCGCGCAGCTCCGTCGGCACGTCCTCGTCCCCGTACAGCCACAGCAGACGCACGTCGGCGTAGGCCGGGGTGCGCACCAGCGCCCGGTGCAGCGCCCGGGCGGTATGGCGCAGGCCGCCATGGTCGGCCACCACCATGGCGTAGCCGGCACCGGACTGACCCGGACGGATGCCGCCGCGCAGGCGGTCCAGCGCCTCCTGCGGGGTCTCGGCCACGGTCACCGACAGGCCCCAGTTGGGCAGCAGCAGCGCCATGCGCTGGCGCAACCGCGCGTCCGGACTGACTACCAGCACCCGGCGCAGGAGGTTGCCGCCGCCGGTCCCCTGCAGGTCGCCGATCACCTTCAGCATCGGGATCTCGAACCAGAACGTGGCGCCGCGGCCGGGCTCGGATTCCACGCCGATGGTGCCGCCCATCAGGTCGACGATGCGCTTGCAGATCGCCAGTCCCAGCCCGGTGCCGCCGTACAGGCGGGTGGTGGAGGCGTCGGCCTGGCTGAACGCACGGAACAGGCGGTCCTGCTTGGGGTGGTCGATGCCGATGCCGGTGTCGCGGACCTCGAACCGCAGCAGGTGCTGGACCGGGGTTTCGCCCAGCCTGCGCACCGCCAGGGTGATGCCGCCGCGCTCGGTGAACTTGACCGCGTTGCCGACGAGGTTGCCCAGCACCTGGCGCAGGCGGACCGGGTCGCCCCGCACCGGCAGGCGCACGTTCGGGTCCAGCTCCAGTTCCAGGCGCAGGCCCTTGGCCTCGGCGGCGCGGCGCATCAGCTGCAGCATCGCCTCCAGCGGCTCGCGCAGGTTGAAGCTGGTGATCTCCAGTTCCAGCCGGTTCGCCTCCAGCTTGGAGTAGTCGAGGATGTCGTCGACGATGCGCAGCAGCTGTTCGGAGGATTCGTGCGCGGTGCGCAGCATCTGGCGCTGGTCAGGGGCGAGGGTGCCGTGGGAGATCAGGTCCAGCATGGGGATGATGCCGTTGAGCGGGGTGCGGATCTCGTGGCTCATCGTGGCCAGGAATTCGCCCTTGGCCAGCGCCGCGGCTTCGGCCGCCTGCTTGGCCTGCAGCAGCTGCTGCTCGAGCTGGTCGTGGCTGTGCAGGTCGCGCTCCAGCTGGTTGCGCTCGTGCTCGGCGGTCGCCGCGCGTGCCAGTGCCGCGTCCAGCAGGGTCACGCCCCGGCGCGCCGATGCCAGCGCCGCCAGCGCCGCCAGCAGCGCCAGCAGGACCAGCCCGGCCGCCACCGCCACCCAGGGCCCTCTGACGCCGGCCAGGGCCAGGCCCAGGCCCAGCAGCGCGGCGGTCGCGGCGGCCGCCGCGGCAGCCGGCCAGGGATTGCGGGGCGCCGGCGCGGCCACGGCCTACAGCACCGCGTTCTGGAAGTCGAAGTCCAGCTCGCTGCCGACCGAGTGGACCAGGTTGCCCTGGACGAAGTCGATGCCGGCCATCCACATGGCCGCGGCCGCCTGCGGATCCTCGATCTGCTGGCCGATCACCAGCAACCCCAGCTGGTGCGCCTTGTCGATCACCTGGCGCAGCTGGTCGCGCAGGGCCTGGTCGGTGTGCGCGCCGGCGAAGCGGCCGGCCATGCGCACGTAGGCCAGCTGCAGCTGGCCCAGCAGTGCCCCGGCCTCGTCGCCCGGCTCGTACTGGCCCAGGCAGAACTGGACGCCCGCGCCGGTCAGCCGCTGGCAGAACCCGGCCAGGGCCACGCTGTGCACCAAGGCATCGCCCAGGCGCAGGTCGATGATGACCGAGGCACCGTCGATGTTGCGGGCCTCGATGGCCTGCAGCAGCCACTCCGCATACGCCTCGCGGGCCAGGGTCAGCGGCGACTGCGACACGAACAGCTGCAGCGGGCTGCCCTCGCGCGTGCGCCGGGCGATCAGGTCCAGGGCGTGCTCCATCACCCGCTGGTCCAGGTCGGCGATGCGCCCGCTGGCCTCGGCCGCGGGAATCACCTGGCCGGCCGACAGCACCGTGCCGTCGGCCTGGCGCAGGCGCATGAGCACCTGGTAGCGGGCCTTGTCGCTGCCGGTGACCGAGACGATCGGCTGGTAGGCCAGCTCGATCTCGCCCTCCAGCAGTGCCAGCTGTTCCTGCGCCTCCTGGTCGGAAGGCGGCACGTAGGCGGCCACGCCCTCCGGGCGCAGGCGCGCCTGCAGCGCGGCCCGTTCGGTCGCCTCCAGTGCGGCGGTGGCGTTGTCGAACGCGCCGGGCAGGGCGGCGTGGCCGATGGCGCTGCGCAGCTGCAGCGGTTCGCCCTCGCGCACCTGGAAGGTCTCCGTCGCCAGGCGCGCGCGCAGCTCGGCCGCGATCGCCTGCAGCTGCTCCGGGGAGGTGTCGCGGGCCAAGGTCAGGAAGCTGTTGTCGTTCAGTCGCGCCACCGGGGCCGGCGCCACGATCAGGGCCAGGCGACGGCCGGCCTCGGCCATCAGCCGCTCGAACGCCGCGTAGCCGAAGCGCTCGCGCAGGCTCAGGGCACTGGCGATCTCGATGAAGAACAGACCGCCCTGGCTGCCGGCGGCCATCACCTCGTCCACTTCCTGCAGCAGCCAGGCGCGCGTGGCCAGGCCGGTTTCCGGGTGGCTGCGCAGGGTTGGCACCGGGGCCGCGACCTGCCCGCGCTGGGCGCGGCTGCGCTGGATCCGGTTGGCGACCGCGGCAATGAGGTGGCGCGGGCGGATCGGCTTGTTGAGGAAGTCGTCCGCGCCGCTTTCCAGCACCTCGAACTGGCGCTCCGGGTCGGGGTCGCCGGTCAGGAACACGATCGGCAGCAACTGGCAGTCCGGCTGCTGGCGCACCAGGGTGGTCAGGCGCATGCCGTCCAGCCCGGGCATGTGCAGGTCCATGAGGATCAGGTCCGGGTCGAAGCGGGCGATGGCCTCGATCACGCCTTCCGGCTGCATCTCCACTTCGGCCTGCATCCCGGCCCCGTGCAGCACGCTCTGCGCGAACAGCGCCTGGGGTCGGTCGTCCTCGACGATCAGCACGCGGAAGGGGGTGGCATCGGTCGGGTTGAGCACCGGCGCCGGCGTCGGCACCGGACCGACCGGCGGCGCGACCGCAGCCCGCATCGCGTCGGATCCCGGAAGGGAGGTGCGGGCGGCCGGCGCGGGCGCCTCGGCGGCGGACGGTGTTTCCCCGGCATCGCGCACCCAGCGCCGCCAGTAATGTGGCGGCGGGGTCTCGGCGCGAATGCGCTGGCGCGCAGCCGGGTCCTCCGGCACGGGCGCAGGATCTCGTGCGGCCATCAATGGCTCCCCTCTTGGGACTGCATTATGTGACCAAGTCCACGGCCGCAGACAAGCCTTGGACCCGTCGCCCTCATCGCGGCACCACCAGTCGTCTCACCCCGCGGGCCAGCGCGCGCCAGACCAGCCACACCACCGCCGCGCCCAGCACGCTCGCGCCGACCACCAGGGCCAGGGCGAGCCAGGGATGGGCCAGCGCCAGGGCCAGTCCGCCGACCACGACGGTGTCCTCGGCGGCGGAGGCCGCCCAGTTGCTGGCCGGCTCGGGCGAGGTGTTGAGCAGGGCGCGGGTGCTGGTCTTCAACGCGTGGCTGGCCAGGGCCGCTCCCGCGCCGGCCGCCAGGGCTCCGGCGCCCAGCTGCCCGTCCGGCGACAGCGCCGCGGCGGCCAGGAAGGCGCCGGCGGGCACGCGCGCCAGGGTCTGCAGCAGGTCCCAGGCTGAATCCACTCCGGGAATCTTGTCGGCCAGGAACTCCGCCACGGCCAGTGCACCGGAGGTACCCAGCACCCACCACGACTGGGTCGCCTCCAGCGCCGGGGGCAGGTCCACCCAGCCGAGCAGGCCCGCCAGGCCGACCCCGAACACGGTCAGGTAGGCACGGATGCCCGCCATCCAGGCCAGCAGCAGGCCGATCACGAAAACGTGGGCATCGCTCATGGTCGTCGGTCCCGTAGGGCAGCGGCGCGCGTGCGTTGGGGTGCGGTTGATGCCGCCAGCGGCGGGGCGGTTACACTGCCCGGCCATCGGTCCGCAGTATAGGCAGAAAGCGCCAGCACGCCCGCGATGACAGAGCCTTCCTCCAGTTTCCGCATCGTCCCGCGCCGCCGTGGCTCCGACCGCGCCTGGAAGATCGGCATCGGCGCCGGATGGCTGCTGAGCCTGCTGGTGGTGGCCCTGGTCGCCACTCGGCTGGCCGCGCCCGGGCTGGAACACGTGCGCGACGGCGCGCGCCAGGCCCAGCGCGATGCCGGCGAGCGCCAGCGCAGGCTGGATGAGCTGAGCCAGCGGGTGGTGACCCTGGAGCGCTCGGATCAGATCAGCCGGGCGGCCAACGCCGAGCTGCAGGCTTCCCTCGCCGAGCGCGACGAGGAGATCTCGGCCCTGCGCGCCGACGTGGCCTTCTACGAGCGGCTGGTCGGCTCAACCAGCCAGCGCAAGGGTCTGAGCGTGCATTCGATCGAGTTCGCACCGGAGGAAGCCGGCACCTGGCGCTATCGCGCGGTGCTGACCCAGAACCTCAACCGCGGCGCCATCAGCCAGGGCCAGATGCGCTTCACCGTCGAAGGCGTGCGCGGCGGAAAGCTGGCCAGCATCGGCTGGGACGAGCTGCTGCAGCGGAAGGAAGCCGGCGGGCAGGGCTATTCGTTCCGCTATTTCCAGGAACTGGACGGCAGCGTGATGCTGCCCAAGGATTTCACCCCGCAACGTGTGCGAGTCTTGCTGCGCGGCAACGGGGGCAATGCCGAACAGACTTTCGACTGGAAGACCGCCGGCAGCGGGGGAGGCAGGTGAACATGTTCAGCAGGAAATCCAGCCAGCGTAATGGCTACACCATCGACACGCTGGTCGGCCCGGACGTGGTCATCCGTGGCGACCTGGAATTCAGTGGCGGGCTGTACGTGGAAGGCCGGGTGGAGGGCGAGCTGCGTGCGACCCCCGGCAAGCCGGCCAGCCTGGTGCTGGCGGAGAACGGCAGCATCCACGGCCAGGTGCACGCGCCGGTGGTGGTGATCAATGGCTGCATGAAGGGCGACGTGCACGCCAGCGAGCGGGTCGAACTGGCGGCCCGCGCGCGGGTCGAGGGCGACGTGCACTACGCGGTCGTGGAAATGAGCGCCGGAGCCCAGCTGACCGGGCGCCGGGTCCATGCCCAGCCGGCGGCGCAGCGTGCGCTGCCCGCCCCGGAAGGCACCCCCGCCGCCCCCAAGGACAAGGGCGGCGCGCGGAACGAAGTGGCCGCCGCCGAGGCTTGAACGGGGGCGCCGGCGCCCCCATGCTGGCCGCATGATCCCGCTTCCCACCGTTCCCAGCTACCAGCAGCTGGACCAGCCGCTGCGTTTCAGCAGTGCCGCCGCCGCCAAGGTGCGCGAACTGATCTCCGAGGAAGGCAACGCGGAGCTGAAGCTGCGCGTGTACATCCAGGGTGGAGGCTGTTCCGGCTTCCAGTACGGCTTCGAGTTCGACGAGACCCAGGCCGAGGACGACATGGCCGTGGCCACCGACGGGGTCACCCTGCTGGTGGATCCGCTGAGCCTGCAGTACCTGATGGGGGCCGAGGTCGACTACAGCGAAGGCCTCAGCGGTGCGCAGTTCGTGATCCGCAACCCCAACGCCAAGACCACCTGCGGCTGCGGCAGCAGCTTCACCGTCTGAACAGGGCGGGCGCGCCGATGGCCGCGACCCTCGCTGATGCCCCGCCGCTGTCCACCTATGCATTTGGCGACGCCGGCCTGGACCGGTCCGACGCCCTGCGTGGCGACGCGGTGGCGCTGCAGGCCCTGTGGCCGGCTGCGCGGGTGCTGCTGCTGGATGCGGCCGGCCGGGCCGCCGCCGATGCCGGCGGTGGCCCGTGGCAGGCCACCGGTGCCGCGCTCCGGCCGGAGGCCGGTGATGGGGTCGTGTTCCTGGGCCTGGAAGCGGACGGCCAGGCCTGGTTCGCCATGCCGGCCGACGAGGCGGCCGCGCCGCAGTGGCTGGACCTGCGCCGAGCGGCGGGGGAATGGCCATCCACGGTTGCCGCCGCCTTCGCCTACGCCCGCGGGATGCTCCACTGGCAGGCACGCAGCCGCTACTGCGGCGCGTGCGGCGCCGCGGTGGAATTCCGGCGTGGCGGCTTCGTCGGCCACTGCCCGGCCTGCGGCACCGACCACTACCCGCGCGTGGACCCGGCGGTGATCGTGGCCGTCGGCGACGGCGCACGCCTGCTGCTGGGGCGCCAGCCGGGCTGGGCGCCGGGTCGCTGGTCGGTACTGGCCGGCTTCGTCGAGCCGGGCGAGACCCCGGAGCAGGCGGTGGTGCGCGAGGTGCACGAGGAGACCGGCGTGCGGGTGCGCCATTGCCGCTACCTGGCCGCCCAGCCGTGGCCGTTCCCCGGGTCGCTGATGCTCGGCTACATCGCCGTGGCCGGCCCCGACCTGCCACGCACCGACGGCGAGCTGGAGGACGCGCGCTGGTTCACCCGCGAGGAGGTGGGCCAGGCGCTGGCGCGCGGCGAGGACGCCAGCACCGGGCCGATCCTGCCCGGACCGCTGTCGATCGCGCGGGCGCTCATCGAATACTGGTATGCCACCGGGGGCGGGATGACCACGGCCACCGTCGCCGGCTAGTATCCGCGCACGGAGGCTCCATGTTCACGACTCTCGTCGCGGTGATCATCGCGCTGGTGCTCGGCCACGTGGCGCCGGCGGCGATGGCGCCGCTGCGCCGCTTCGGGTGGTACACGCACTGGCTGGAATGGCTCGCCACGCAACTGGCGGACGGGGGGCCGTGGCGCGCGCGCTGGGGCATCGCCCTGGCGGTGCTGCCGCCGGTCCTGCTGGTGCTGCTGCTGCAGCTGGCCTTTTCCGGCGTGCTCTACGGCCTGCTGGGCCTGCTGTTCGGCGTCGTGGTGCTCGCCCTGGCCTGGGGCCCGCGCGACCTGGACGTGGACGTGGAAGCGGTACTGGACGCCGGCGATCCGGCGACCCGCCGCGAGCGGCTGGCGCAACTGGCGCCCGAACCCGGGCTGGCGGTGGCCGAAGGCGCCGGCCTGCCGGCGGTGATCGCCCGCAGCGCGCTGCGCCGGTGGTTCGCGGTGCTGTTCTGGTTCCTGCTGCTGGGGCCGGTCGGAGCGGTGCTCTACCGCCTGATCGAACGCACCGCTTTCGGTGGCCACCTGCAGCAGCTGCCCCCGGACAATGCCGATGGGGTGCGCTGGCTTCTGCGCTGGATGGAATGGCCGGTCGCGCAGCTGATGACGCTGGGCCTGGCCCTGGCCGGCAACTTCGACCTGGTGGGGCGCGCCTGGCGCAGGACCGGTGGCAGCCGCTGGGCATCGTCCAGTGCGTTTCTGGAGGCCTGCGCCCGCGCCGCCGTGGGCGGCGAGCTGGCCGAGGAAGCGGAGGAGGACCTCGAGGCCGGCCGCGTCCCGGTGCGGGGCGAGCTGGCCGAACTGCGCGATGCGATGAACCTGGTGTGGCGGGTGCTGCTGCTGTGGCTGGCCTTGATCGCGCTGCTGGTCATCGCCGGCTGGGTGGGCTGAACCCGGCAGACGGGGTGGCTGGCGTGGCCGCAGGACCGGTCCGGCTCAGCCCGGGGCCAGCAGGGTGAACGGGAACCACGGCAGGTTGCGGGCCACCCAGTATCCCGGCAACAGCACCAGCCAGACTTTCGGTTCCAGGACCCAGCGCATGAGTGGCGCGAGGGCCGGTGGCTGCCATCCGCCCGACCAGGCCACCATCAGCGGCATCAGCGGCAGCAGCAGCACCCCGAGCGGGTTCATCGACAACGCGCGGCCGATGTCGCCATGGACCAGCGCGTGCATCGCCCGGGTCAGGCCACAGCCGATGCAGTAGCAGCCGGTGAAGGCCCGGAACATGCAGGGCGGGAACGGGCTCCCCGCCACGTTCGGGTCCCATGTGCGCAGCGCCCACACGCCGGCGCCGGCCGCGATCGCGACCGACGCCAGCATGGCCATCCGCAGTGGACGCGAGGCAGGCACGCGCTTACTGCATCTGCTGCATCTGTTCCATCATCTGCTGGTATTCGGCCATGCCGCCGCTGGTGAAGAACCAGGCGCTCCACAGCAGGCCGATGATCGCCAGCGCGGTGGTCACCCAGCACCAGGTCTTCGCGTTGGCCGAGGCCCGGCGCGCGCCTTCGATGTCACCGCGGTCCAGCAGCGAGTTGACCTTGCTGGAGAACACGATCGCGACGATGCCCACCAGCCCCAGCGGGCAGCACAGGCAGGTGGCCAGGACGGTGGCGATGATCGACCACGCCAGGTGGTTGGGGATCGGCTCGTGGACCGGGGCGGTGTTCTGGGGCGGCGGCGGGACGTAGCTCATGGGAATGCTCCAGCAGGGAAGGGAAGCCGGGTCGCCGGCTCAGGCGTTGGCCAGGCGGCACGGGGCCAGCCCACCGGGAAATCGGGACCATGCGGCGAAGGAACGCCAGGCGGACGCGACCGCCCCGGCACCGCGCAGGCACCCGCTCCGGATGGCGGGCAGCCGCTGCGCTACCCCGCCCGCACGCGGCGGCCGGACTTGCGCAACGGATGGTGGTACGCCCATGCAGATGTGCATCCCCTCGACACCCGGCAAGCCTAACCGACGCCGACAGGCCGGCAAAGGGCGTACGCCCACGGCGGACGCCTCAGGCATCCTCGCCGCGCAGGTCGCGGACGCGGGCCTCCAGTTCCGCCGCCGGCACTGCGCCATGCAGCGGGGCAGCGGCGACCACCTCCACCCGCGCCCGCACGCGCCGCGGGACGCGCATGCGCCCCAGGCGCGAGTCGCGGCGGCTCCACATGCTGGCCCACAGGCCGCGAAGCGCCATCGGCACCACCGGGACCGGGCGCCCGGCCTGCGCGGCCCGCTCCAGGATGCGTTCCACGCCGGACTTGAACGGCGCGATCCGGCCGTCGCCGGTGAGCGCCCCCTCGGGGAAGCTGCACACCAGCTCGCCGGCGGCCAGCGCCGCATCCACCTCGTCCAATGCCTGCTGCATGCGCGCCGCGTCCTCGCGCGCGCCGGCGATCGGGATGGCGCGCGCGGTGCGGAAGATCCAGCGCATCACCGGGATGTCGAAGATCCGGTAGTACATGACGAAGCGCACCGGGCGCGGGATGGCCGCCGCCAGCACCAGCGCATCCATGTAGCTGACGTGGTTGCAGACGATCAGCGCCGCGCCCTCGTCCGGGACATGCGCCTCGACCCCGCGCACGCGCAGGCGGTACAGGACGCGCACCATCAGCCAGCTGAGGAAGCGCATCAGGAATTCGGGCACCAGCGCGAAGATCCACGCCGCCACCACCACGTTGGCGATGGCCAGGGCCAGGAACAGCAGCGGGCTGCTCCAGCCGAGCATGCCCGCGCCCAGGCCGACCAGCGCCGCCAGCACGATGAAGCCGGAGTTCTGGATGTTCAGCGCCGCGAACACGCGCGACATCTGCGAGGAGGGCGTGCGGCTCTGGACCAGGGCGAACAGCGGCACCACGAACAGGCCGGTGAACACGCCGATGCCCAGCAGGTCGATGACGATGCGCACGCTGCCGGGCTGGGCCAGGAAGCCGGCCACGTCCAAGCCGGTGGCCGGCGGCGCGCCGGGGCGGGCGAAGTACAGGTCCAGCAGGAACCCGCTCATGCCCAGCGCGCCCAGCGGCACCAGGCCGATCTCCACGGTGCGCGCCGACAGCTTCTCGCACAGCAGCGAGCCGGTGCCGGTCCCGACCGAGAACAGCGCCAGCACGAAGATGTACAACGCGGCCGAGCTGGACGCGCCGCCGAGGTTGAGCTCGGCATACGCCGGCAGCTGCGAGGTGATGACGGTGCCGAAGAACCAGAACCAGGACACGCCCAGGATGGCGTTGCGCACCGCCGGCTGCCGGCGGGCCATGCGCAGCACCGCCAGCGATTCGGGCAGCGGGTTCCAGCCGATCCTCAGGTCCGGCGCGCCGGCATCCACGCGCGGGATCAGGCGCGCGACCAGGTTGCCAGCGATGGCGAGGGCGATGATCGCCGCCGCGGCCGCCTCCGGACCGTGCGCGCCGGCGACCTGGAAGATCAGGCCGCCGGTGATCATGCCCCCCAGGATCGAGATCGAGGTACCCATCTCGACAAGGCCGTTCCCGCCGGTCAGTTCCTCGGGCTTGAGGATGGCCGGCAGCACCGAGTACTTCACCGGCCCGAACAGGGTCGACTGCAGCCCGGTGCAGAACAGCGCCACCAGCAGCAGCGGCATGGACTGCAGCAGGAAGCCGGCCGCGGCCAGCGACATGATCGCGATCTCCATCGAGGTGGTGATCACGATCAGGCGCTGCTTCTCCAGCTTCTCGGCCACCTGGCCGGCGATGGCCGAGAACAGGAAGTACGGCGCGATGAAGATCGCCGGGGCGATGACCGCGTAGGTCGAGCGCTCCTCCGCGCTGACGCCGAGGAAGAACAGCAGGCCGATGATCGCCTGGCGGTAGACGTTGTCGTTGAAGGCGCCGAGCGCCTGCACGACGAAGTAGGGCAGGAAGCGGCGCTGGGTCAGCAGCGCGAACTGGCTGTGGGCGGCCATGCGGCTCTCCGCGGGACTGGCGCGGAGCCTAGCAGAGCCGCCGCGGGCGCACGCGCGGCCGGCCTGCGGGGTCGCCAGGCGGGAACGTTCCGTTGCGCCGGCCCGCCGCCCGGTCGGCACACGCCGGTCTACAGTGGCCGCACCCTGACGCAGCGGAGACCGCCATGGCTACCCCCGCACCGATGCCGGCCGGCTTCCTCGGCCATGGCAGCCCGATGAACGCGCTGGAGCGCAACCGCTTCACCGGGGCCTGGCGCACCTTCGGCGCCAGCGTGCCGCGCCCGCGCGCGATCCTGGCCATCTCCGCGCACTGGTACGTGCCGACCCTGGCGGTCACGGCGATGCCGCGCCCGCGCACGATCCACGACTTCTACGGCTTCCCGCAGCCGCTGTTCGACATGCAGTACCCGGCACCGGGCCTGCCGGAGCTGGTGGAGGAAGTGGCCGAGCTGGCCCGTCCCGACCGGGTCGGTGCGGACGTGGACGGCTGGGGCCTGGACCACGGCACCTGGTCGGTCCTGGTGCACGCCTTCCCGAAGGCGGACATCCCGGTGGTGCAGCTGTCGCTGGACACACGCAAACCGCTGGACTGGCACCTGGAACTGGGCGCCAAGCTGGCGGGCCTGCGCCAGCGCGGCATCCTGGTGGTCGGCAGCGGCAATGCGGTGCACAACCTGCGCGCGATCGACTGGCACCAGCCGGATGCGGGCTTCGACTGGGCGCAACGCTTCGACGAGCGCACGCGCCAGCTGATGCGCGAGGCCCCGCAGGAGCTTCCGTCGCTGGCCGCCCATCCGGACTACCGCCTGGCGGTGCCGGTCACCGACCACTTCCTGCCGTTGCTCTACCTGGCGGGGATGGCGGCGGCCGCGGGGCGTCCGGCGCGGACGCTGGTGGAGGGCTACAGCTATGGTTCGCTCTCGATGACATCCTGGGGCCTGGACACGCGTTGTCCGGACCAGGATGGCGAAGGTGAGGGCGCCGCGCCGCTGGAAACCCGGCTTCCGCCGGAGGCGGCGAACATCTGACCGGACGGCGCGGCGGGCGGGCGCAGCTCAGCCGAGGCGTGGCTGGCCGGCGAACCAAGGCCGCAACCGGCGCAGCGCCTCTTCGATCTGCGCGGTGGCCGGCGCGAAGCTGAAGCGGATGAAGCGGTGGCCATCCACCGGGTCGAAGTCCACGCCCGGGGCCAGGGCCACGCCGGTGTCCTCGAGCATGCGCGTGCAGAAGGCCAGGCTGTCGCCGGTCAGGTGGCCCACGTCGGCCCAGACGTAGAAGGCGCCATCGGGCGGGGCGATACGCTCCAGGCCCAGGTCCGGCAGCGCCTCCAGCAGCAGCTGGCGGTTGCGGGCGTAGGTGGCGCGGTGGGCTTCCAGTTCCCCGACGCAGTCCATCGCCACCAGCGCCGCCTGCTGGCTGGGGGAGGGCGGGGTCAGGAACAGGTTGCCGGCGTAGGCGCGCGCGGTGTCCACGTGCGCTTCGGGCACCAGCAGCCAGCCCAGGCGCCAGTCGACCATCGAGTAGTACTTCGAGTAGCTGTTGACCACCATCGCGTCCGGCGCGTACTGCAGGATCGATTGTGCCGGCTGCGTGTAGTGCAGGCCGTGGTAGATCTCGTCGGACAGCAGCACGATGCCGCGCTGGTGGCACGTCTCGGCGATCGCGCGCAGTTCATCGGCGCCGATGATCGTGCCGGTGGGATTGGCAGGGCTGGCGAGGACCACGCCGGCCGGTGCCGGATCCAGCGCGGCGATCGCCGCGGCGGTGAGCTGGTAGCGGCTTTCCGGGCCGCAGCCGATCTCCACCGGCTGCAGGCGCGCGGCGATGGCGGTGTTGCGGTAGGCGATGTAGCCGGGGCGGGCGAAGGCGATGCGGTCGCCGGCCTCGAAGCGCGAGAGCATCGCCAGCAGCAGCGCCGGCGAGGCGCCGCAGGTGAGGATGATCCGCGCCGGATCCACGTCCACGGCGTAGGCATCACGGTAGTGGCGGGC
>JBQGEI010000342.1:0-4477 GCA_052039535.1 Pseudoxanthomonas sp. | reverse complement strand
ACCGTCGAGCGCGACGGCCGGCCGTGGCTGACGATCGACTGCGGCGCCGAGGGCCTGACCGCCTTCGAGGCGCACTACGGCGCCCCGCCGGACGCGGTGTTCATCACCCACGTGCACCTGGACCACGTGGCCGGGCTGGAGCGGATGTTCGTCTCGGCGTACTTCGACCCGGCCCGGCGCGGGCGCATCCGCCTGTACGTGCCGGCGCCGGTGGTGCCGCTGCTGCAGCGGCGGGTGGCCGACTACCCCAACGTGCTGGCCGAGGGCGGCGCCAATTTCTGGGACGCCTTCCAGCTGGTCCCGGTGGGCGATGCGTTCTGGCACGACGGCGTGCGCCTGGAGGTGTTCCCGGCCCGGCACCACTGGCCGGATACCGCCTTCGGCCTGCGCCTGCACGGCAGCCTGGTGTGGAGCGGCGACACCCGGCCGATCCCGGAGATGCTGGCGCGCCACGCCGACGCCGGCGAATGCATCGCCCACGACTGCGGCCTGCACGGCAACCCGTCCCACACCGGCGTGGACGATCTGGAGCGCGAATACCCGGCCGCACTGCGCCAGCGCATGGTGCTGTACCACTACGCCAGCGTCGCCGACGGCCAGGCCCTGGCCGCGCGCGGCTACGCCGTGGCCCGGCCCGGGCAGCGGCTGGTGCTGGCCGCGCCCACCGCGCCGGTGGCGGGGGGCGTGTGAGCGCCGTGGCGATCCCCGCCGCGCCACCGCGCGACCGCCTCGGGCGGCCGCTGCGCGACCTGCGGCTGTCGGTGATCGACGCGTGCAACTTCCGCTGCGGCTACTGCATGCCGGCCGACCGGGTGGCCGATGACCACGGCATGTCCGCCGCCGCGCGCCTGTCCTTCGACCAGGTCGAGGCGCTGGTGCGCGGATTCGCGCGCGCCGGGGTGCGCAAGTTGCGCCTGACCGGCGGCGAGCCGCTGCTGCGCAAGCACCTGCCGCGGCTGGTGGCGCGGCTGGCGGCGGTCCCCGGCATCGAGGACCTGGCCCTGACCACCAACGGCGCGCTGCTGGCCGCGCAGGCGCAGGCGCTGCGCCAGGCCGGGCTGCAGCGCCTGACCCTCAGCCTGGACGCGCTGGACCCGGGGGTGTTCCGGCACATGTCCGGCAACCGCGGCGAGGTGGGCGCGGTGCTGGAAGGCATCGCGGCGGCCGAGGCGGCCGGGTTCACCGGGCTGAAGTTCAACTGCGTGGTCCAGCGCGGGGTCAACGAGGACCAGGTGCTGCCGCTGCTGGAGCGCTTCCGCGGCACCGGCCACGTGGTGCGCTTCATCGAATACATGGACGTGGGCACCTGCAACGGCTGGAACCCCGCCCAGGTGGTGCCCTCGCAGGAACTGCGCGCGCGCATCCATGCGCGCTGGCCGCTGCAGCCGCTGCAGGCCGGCTACCGCGGCGAGGTGGCCCAGCGCTTCGCCTTTGCCGACGGCGGTGGCGAGGTGGGCTTCATCGGCTCGGTCAGCCACCCGTTCTGCGGGGACTGCAACCGCGCCCGGGTGTCGGCCGACGGCCACCTCTACACCTGCCTGTTCGCCGACTGCGGACACGACCTGAAGCCGGCGCTGGCCGGCGGTGAGCATAGCGTGGCCGCCGAGCTGGGGCGGGTGTGGTCGGCGCGCGAAGACCGTTACAGCGAGCTGCGCGGCCAGGTGCCGGCGCGGCGACCCATCGAGATGTACCTGATCGGAGGTTGAGTGGCCACACGCAGCACATCCCGCCGCGCCGCACCGGCGCCGGCATTGACCCACCTGGATGCGCAGGGCCGGCCGGCGATGGTCGATGTCTCGGACAAGGCGGTGACCGCGCGCGGCGCCACCGCGCAGTGCCGGGTCGCGTTTCCGGCAGCGGTGGCCGCGCAGCTGCGCGCCAGCGGCATGCGTACCGGCAAGGGCGGCATCGTCGACACCGCGGTGATCGCCGGCACCCTGGCCGCCAAGCGCACCCATGAGCTGATCCCGTTCTGCCATGCGCTGCCGCTGGATGGCGTGCGCATCGCCATCGACTGGCACGGCGAGCGCGAGCTGCGGATCGAATGCACCGCCCGCACCACCGCCCGCACGGGGGTGGAGATGGAAGCCCTCACCGGCGCCACCATCGCCGCGCTGACGGTATACGACATGACCAAGGCGCTGTCGCACGCCATCGTGCTGGGACCGGCGAAGCTGCTGGGCAAGCGCGGCGGCAAGCGCGATTTCGGGGCGGTGGGCTGATGGCACGGGTGACCCTGCTGTACTTCGCCTCCCTGCGCGAGGCCGTGGGCCAGGAGCGCGAGCAGGTCCACAGCACCGCTGCGGACCTGGCCGCGCTGTATGCCGAGGTCGCCGCCCGCCACGGCCTGGACTGGCCGCGCCAGCGGCTGCGGGTGGCGGTGGACGGCGCCTTCGCCGACTGGGCCCAGCCGCTGCGCGAGGGCAGCGAGGTGGTGTTCATTCCCCCCGTGTCCGGAGGCTGAGATGGAACCGGTGACCGTTTCCGTGGCCCGCTTCGAGCTGGCCGCCGCGCCGTTCGAGATCGCCCCCCTGCGCGAGGGCCTGCTGCGCCAGGCCGCCGGCGCCTACGCCAGCTTCGAGGGCTGGATCCGCAACCACAACGACGGCCGCCCGGTCCAGGGCCTGCGCTACGAGGCCTACGAGGCGCTGGCGCTGGAGGAGGGCCGGCGCATCGTCGAGGAGGCCGCCGCCCGCTTCGCCATCACCGGCGTGCACTGCGTGCACCGGGTCGGCGAGCTGCCGATCGGCGGGCTGGCGGTGTGGGTGGGCGCCAGCGCCGCTCACCGCGGCGCGGCCTTCGATGCGTGCCGCTACGTGATCGACGAGGTGAAGGGCCGGGTGCCGATCTGGAAACACGAACGCTATACCGACGGCCCGGCACAGTGGCTGCATCCGGACGGGCCCGGCAGCCCGCCGGCCACGCCCTGACCGGAGACCCGCATGGCCGCCGCATTCCCGCTTCGCCCCCTGGCCCTCCTGCTGTCGCTGGCGGTCCTCGCCGCCAGCCCGCCGGCCGCCGCCGGCCCCGGCACCCTGCTGGTGGGCAACAAGGCCGGTGACACCCTGTGGCGGCTGTCGCTGGCGGACGGCCACCGCATGGGCGAGGCGGCCACCGCCGCGGCCCCGCACGAGATCATCGTCAGCCACGATGGCCGCACCGCGGTGGTCAGCGAGTACGGCCGCGACACCGCCGGCCATACCCTGGGCGTGTACGACGCCCACGCCGGCACGCTGCGGCGCCGGATCGACCTGGGCCAGCACACCCGTCCCCACGGCATGCGCTTCACCGGCGACGGCGCCTACGTGCTGGTGACCACCGAGGGCAGCGACGCCCTGCTGCAGGTGGGCCTGGACGGCACGCTTGCGCGGGCGTTCGACATCGGCCCCGGCAAGGGCCACATGGTGGCCCTGTCGCCCGATGGCCGGCACGCCTATGTCACCAAGGTGGAGGCCGGCACCCTGGCGCGGGTGCAGCTGGCCGACGGCGAGGTGGTGGAGAAGCCGGCCGGTGCCGGCGCCGAGGGCATCGCCGTGGCGGTGGACGGCTCGGTCTGGGTGAGCAACCGCGAGGCCGGGACCGTCACCGTGCACGACCCGGAAACCCTGGACGTGCTGGCCACGCTGGACAGCCCGGGCTTTCCGATCCGGGTCACCTTCACCGCCGACGGCGCGCACGCCCTGGTCACCAACGCCCGCGCCGCCACCCTGGGCGTGTTCGCCATGCGCGCCCGCCGCCCGGTGGCGGTGGTGCCGCTGGCCGAGCCGGGCGTGGAATACCGCCAGACCATGCTCGGCCGCGCCGCCCTGCCGATCGGCGCCATCGCCGACCCGGACGGCCGCCGCGTGTACGTGGCCATCAGCGGTGGCAACCAGGTCGCCGTGGTCGACACCGGAAGCTGGAAGGTGGTGGAGCGCTGGCCCACCGGCGACGAGCCGGACGCGCTGGCGATCGTGCCGTCGCTGCCGGCGGCGCCGCAGGCGCCCTGACGCGGGAGGCGGGCAGGGCAGCCGGCACGGCTGCCCGGAATGTCCGGCCTCGAGGCCCCCGCCCGGCGGCGCCAAGAGGCGACTGATGTGTTTTCCAAGGGCCCGAAAGGGTGGCCGCCCCGCCGGCTGACCTCGGCGCCCGCGTCGATCGATACCGTTGCTGCCGCGCCCCGCGCCCCGCGCCCCCGCGCGATTACCCGTCCACCGGGTGGCATGGGCGGTCGCCACCGCCCAGCGGCTTGGAGAGGCTGACGCTTTGCTTCAAAGGCCCACGGGCCGCGCAGCCGGGCAACCGCCGGCATGGGCGGTCGCCACCGCCCGGCGCCGCCAGGAGGCGACGGATGTGTTTTCCAGGGCCCGAAAGGGTGGCGGCCCCGCCGGCTGACCTCGGCGCCCGCGTCGATCGATACCGTTGCTGCCTTCCGGCCCTGGCGGAGTTTTCGACCTAGCGTCGCGAGGGGCCGACGGGGCCACCATAGACGTGGACC
>JBQGEI010000341.1:0-5047 GCA_052039535.1 Pseudoxanthomonas sp. | reverse complement strand
CCGGCGCTGCGCCACCGCATCGCGCTGGCGGCCGAGCTGCAGATCGACGGGCAGTCGCCGGACGAGGTGCTGCGCACGCTGCTGGCCCGGGTGGAGGCGCCGCGCAGGTGAGCCCGATGCGCGTTCCCTTGGCCGCGGTGGTGGTGCGGTGAGGCCGGGCCTGCCGCTGCTGGTGCTGCTGGCCCTGTGCGCGGCCGCCGGCGCGCTGCCGCTGGCCGGCCTGGCGCCGCTGTGGGCGTGGTGGGCCGGGGTGGCGGCGGTCGCCGCGGTGGCCCTGGCCGATGCGTTGCGGCTGCGCGCGCTGCCGACGCCGCGGCTGGAGCGGCGCGTGCCCGAGGCCCTGCCGCTGGGCGTGCCGCGCGAGGTCGAGCTGTCGCTGCACAGTGAGCGCGCGCTGCCGGTGGAGCTGGCCGACCTGCATCCGGAAGGCTGGCAGGCCGAAGGCATGCCGGTGCGGCTGTCGCTGCCGGCCCATGGCGTGGCCCGGGTGCGCTACCGCCTGGTGCCCGGCGCCCGCGGCGACTTCGTGTTCGCAGGCGCGCACCTGCGCCTGCACTCGCCGTGGCGGCTGTGGCGCGCGCTGCGGGTGGCCGGCAGCCCGCAGCCGGTGCGGGTGTATCCGGATTTCGCGCCGCTGGCGAAGCTGGCCCTGTTCTCGGCCGAGCAGGCCTCGGTGCTGGTCGGTGCGCACCTGCGCCGCCGCCGCGGCGAAGGCACCGACTTCCGCCAGATGCGCGAGTACCGCGTCGGCGACAGCCTGCGCCAGGTGGACTGGAAGGCCACCGCCCGCGCCCGCAAGCTGATCTCGCGCGAGTACCAGGACGAGCGCAACCAGCAGCTGCTGCTGGTGGTGGATACCGGACGGCGCATGCTCGCCAGCGAGGGCGGCCTGTCGCATTTCGACCATGCGCTCAATGCGGCGCTGGTGGTGGCCTGGCTGGCGCTGCGCCAGGGCGATGCGGTGGGCCTGATGGCCACCGGCGCCGGCCACCGCTGGCTGCAGCCGCGGCGCGGGCCCGGCGCGCTGCAGGGCCTGCTGCGCGGCAGCTACGACCTGCAGCCGCAGGCGGTGGCCACCGACTACCTCGCGCTGGCCGATGCGCTGGCCGCGCGCCAGCGCCGGCGCGCGCTGGTGATGCTGGCCACCAACGTGCGCGACGAGGACACCGAGGACCTGCTGGCGGCCGTGCGCCTGCTGCAGCGCCGCCACCTGGTGTGCGTGGCCAGCCTGCGCGAGCAGGTGCTGGACCAGGCGCTGGCGGCGGAGGTGGACGACGTGCACGACGCGGTGCGCGCCGCGGCCACCGCCGCCTACCTGGCCCAGCGTGCGCAGGCGCACGAGGCGCTGCGCCGGCAGCGGGTGATGACCCTGGACGTGGCCGCCGCCGATCTGCCCGGCGCCCTGGTTGAGCGCTACCTGGCGGTCAAGCGCGACGGCCTGCTGTAGCACCGCGCAACCGCGGCCCTGCTGCGCAGCGGGCGTGCGCATGGTGCGTCCACGAGCGCCGCGGGCCCGCGGCGCCTGCGCACGAGCGCCGGAACGAGCGCGCGATCGGCCGCGCCACCGCGCGGTGGATCGCCCACGCCCATGACCTCCTTCACTGGCCTGCCAGCGCCATTGCGCCAGGATGCAAGGCGTCAACGCACAGGGAGTTCCACCATGGCCCAGGGTTCCGCCGGCAACGTCATCGCCGCCATCTGCAGCCTCATCGTTCCCGGACTGGGCCAGCTGGTGCAGGGCCGGGTGATGTCCGCGCTGATCTGGTTCCTGGTCGCCTGCGCCGCCGGCGCGGTGACCTGGCTGCTGACCCTGTCGCTGTTTCCGTTCGGCTGGTTCGTGGTCAGCGTGCTGTCGTGCATCAGCGCGGCGGTCTACCGCCGCCCGGTCTGAGTCCGCGCCTGCCCGCGCTCAGCGGGCGCGCGCCTTCGCAGGCTCAAGGCCCTTGCCGGTGGCGGCCCACCACAGGCCGCCGTACAGGTGCTCCAGGTACAGCGCGTCGTCGTACAGCGCCGGGGTGTGGCCCAGCGCGGTGACGAACACCCGCCCGCCGTCGTAGCCGTGGTACCAGGCCACCGGGTGGTCGCTGCCCATGCCATGGGCGGTCTGCCCCGGCCAGATCCGGGTCGGGTCGTACGTGGACTCGTCCACCGACAGCACCGTGCGCAGGCCTTCGACCAGCGGCGGCCCGAACTCGTACCACTCGTCGGTCCAGATCCAGCGCCGCGGCAGCCCGAAGGTGGCGGGGAAGGCATCGTCCTCCACCCGCACCACCGCGCTCTGCACGATCGGGTGGATGCGGAAGGTGCGGCCGATCAGCCGCTCGAACCACGGCCAGCCGCCGGCCGGGTCGGAGATCAGCGCCCGGTGCACGGCGACCACGCCGCCGCCGCCGCGCACGTAGGCCTCCAGTGCCTGGCGCTGGGCCCCCTTCAGCTCGTCGCCTGGGGTGTTGAGCAGCACGATCGCCGCATAGCGCGAGAGGTCCTGGTCGAACACCGCCGTGTTCCAGTGCCAGTCCAGGTCGAAGGAATGCCGCTGCGCCATGCGCTCGAACTGCGGCTTGGCCACCACGATGTAGTCGTGGTGGTAGCGGTTGGGCACGGCCAGCACCAGCACCCGGAACTGGCCCTCGGCGAAGGCGGGCGCGATGGACGCGGCGAGCAGCAGGCAGGCGAGCAGGAATCGGGTCATGCGCCGATCGTAGCGGCCGCGGCGCCGGCTGCGGGCTGCGGCGCCATTCCGGTTTCGCACCCGGCCATGCCTTGCCGGCATGCTGCGACGCGCATCAGCGCTGGCGTGCGCCGGCGGCGTCCAGCGCCTGCAGCAGCGGCTGCAGCGGCAGCGCCGGCACGGTGCCGCGATGGCCGCGCACGGTGTGCGCGCGCAGCATCGAGTTGAGGATCGCCTCCTCGGTGGCCTCGGCCACGGCCTGGAACAGCGGGCTGATCGCCTCGCCGGCCACGCTGGCCGCCGGCTGCAGCGCCTGGCCGGCGTGGCGCCGGTTCTGCGCCGCGGTGGAAAAGGCGATCACGTAGTCGCCGGAGCCGTTGGACATGTCCGAGCCGGTGCGCGCCAGCCCGGTGAGCGCGCGCGTGGCCAGGCGCCGCAACGCGGCCGGGTCCAGCGGGGCATCGGTGGCGACCACGATCATGATGCTGCCGTCGCCGCTGGCCACCGGCGGCGGCGCGGCGGCCAGCGCGGCCGGGTCCGGCAGCGATTTCCACACCGGCACCCCGGCCACGGTGAGGTGGCCGCCGTAGTTGCTCTGCACCAGCACGCCGACCGTCCAGCCGCCGTCGCCGGCCGGCAGCACGCGCGAGCTGCTGCCGATGCCGCCCTTCCAGCCGAAGGCCACGGTGCCGGCACCGGCGCCGACTGCGCCCTCGGCGACCGCGCCGGAGCGCGCGTCGGCCCGGGCCTGGCGCACGTGCGCCGGGCCCAGCGGGCGGGCGCGGATGTCGCTGAGGTAGCCGTCGTTGGTCTCGCCGACCACCGGGTTGATCGAGCGCACCTGCCCCATGCCCGGCTGTTGCAGCAGGTGGTCGGCCAGCGCGTCGGCCACCTTCCACACGCCCAGCGTGCCGGTCAGCAGCACCGGCGTTTCCAGCTCGCCCAGCTCCTGCACCTGGGTCGCGCCGACCAGCTTGCCGAAGCCGTTGCCGACCACGACCGCCGCCGGCACCCGTTCTCGGAACAGGTTGCCCGGATGCGGCACCACCGCGGTCACGCCGGTGTGGAAGCGGGTGCCCTCGTGCACCGTGGCATGGCCCACGGCCACGCCCTGCACGTCGGTGATCGCGTTGTGGGGGCCCGGCGGCAGGGTGCCGATGACGATGCCCGCCTCGCGCGCCCGCGGCCGCGCGTCCTGCGCCAGCGCCGGCAGTGCCGATGCCGTCGATGCCAGGGCCAGCACCAGGGCGGCGCCGCATGCGCGCCACCCGGCCGCGCGGCGCGGCTCAGGCCGCACGCGTGCCGCCGCCGGCCATCGCCTTGACCGCGCCCCAGCCCAGCAGGCCCACGCCCACCGCCGACACCACCGACAGCAGCATCATCAGCGCGCTGTAGATCGCCAGCCAGGTGGCCACCGAGTCCTGCAGCGTGGCCATGACCCGGGTCAGCATCCAGGTCTGGCCGACGCCCACGCCCAGCCGCAGCACGCCGGTGACCAGCACCAGCAGCGTGCCGGCCATCGCCAGCTTGCGTCCTGGCGTGCCGGCGCGGGTGTGGATGCGCAGCAGCGCCAGCACCAGGCTGGCGGCCAGCAGTTCCGGCAGCTGGTAGGCCAGCACCGTGAGGATCTGGGTCAGCATGGCGGCCCCTTCAGTCCGCGGTGACCAAGTGGGCCTGGCGTGCGCGCAGCTCCTCGTACACCGGCTGGGTGTCCGGGCGCACGCCGTGCCACAGCTCGAAGCTCTCGGCGGCCTGTTCCACCAGCATGCCCAGGCCATCGACCACGTGCAGGCAGCCGGCCGCGCGGGCCCAGGCCAGGAACGCGATCGCCGCCTCGCCGTAGTTGATGTCCACCGCCAGGGTACGGCTGTTGACCAGGGTCATCGGCGCGTTGAAGGCGCCGGCGTCATCGCCGCGGCCGGCGGAGGTGGCGTTGACGATCAGCTCGAAATCGCCCTGGTCGGCCAGGTCCTCCCAGTAGCGGGAATAGGCGCGGGCCGGCTCGCCCAGGGCATCGACCAGCGCGTCGGCGCGGGCGGCGGTGCGGTTGACCACCGCCAGCTCCAGCACGCCGGCCTCCAGCAGCGCCGAGGCGACGCCGCGCGCGGCGCCACCGGCGCCCAGCAGCAGGGCGCGGCGGCCGCGCAGGTCCAGCGCGTGGCGGCCGGTGAGGTCGCGCACCAGGCCGGCGCCATCGGTGTTGTCGCCGTGCCACTGGCCATCGCGGAAGGTGAGCGTGTTGACGGCGTTGGCCGCCTGCGCGCGTGCGCTGAGCGTGGCGCACCGGGCGAACGCCAGTTCCTTCAGCGGCATGGTCACGTTGCCGCCGAGCCCGCCTCCGGCGGCGAAGTCCGCGAGGATCGCGGCGAAGCGCTC
>JBQGEI010000340.1:0-4633 GCA_052039535.1 Pseudoxanthomonas sp. | reverse complement strand
CGCCATCCGCTCCCAGCCCGGCGCACCGTCCGGGCTGGCCGACGGCTCCTCGCGGCTCCAAACCCTGCCCGCCCCGGCCACCGCGCCCGCGGTGGCGGCCGCGGCCGCTGTGGCCGCGGCCCCCGGCGATGTCGCCGACGCGGCGGCCATGGAGCCAGCCACGAGTGAGGACCTGGTCCAGGCCGCCGGCCTGGCCCGTACCGCCAGCGCTGGGCCGGCCGCCGACGCGGCCGCGCCCACCTTCGTCCTGCCCGCCCTGCCGGCCGCGCCCGCCGCCGGCCCTGCGCCGGTGCAGGCCGGCTCCACCGCCGCGCATCTGCCGACGCCCAACCTCGGCGCCCCGGGCTTCGCCGAGGAGGTGGGCAGCCACGTGCAGTGGGCGGCCGGGCAGAAGATCGGCCATGCGGTGATCCGCATCGCGCCCGATGACCTGGGCCCGGTCGAAGTGCGCCTGCACCTGGACGGCGACCGCCTCAGCGCGGATTTCAGCAGTGCCCAGGTCGAGGTGCGGCAGGCGCTGGAGCAGGGCATCGGACGCCTGCGCGAGATGCTGGGTGCCCACGGCTTCGAGCTGGCCCACGCCGGCGTGGACCAGGGGCACGGCGGCAGCCACGGCCAGGCCCCGTCCGCCCGCAAACCCGCCGGCGGCGGCGACGGCGCCGAACCGGAGCCGGTGCGGCCGGAGCCGGTGCTGCGGCGCCGCGGCCTGCTCGACGCCTACGCCTGACCGGCGGCGGCTTTCCGCCGCCATCCGCCCCGGCAGCCACCGCTGACACGACGCGAGGCCGCCGGCCGGCACCTCCACGGCTGCGCGGCGCCATCGGCATGGGCCTGGCGCCTGCGCGCGCCCGGCGTCAATCCGCCGCCGCCGCCGCGGCACGCTGCTTGCATCCGTGGGGGGCAACCTCCAGGAGACCACCGCGTGGCCACCGCAGCCGACAGGACACCCCGAACCCCGCCCGCCAGCCGCCCCAGTGGCAGCAAGCTGCCGATCGTCATCACCCTGATCGCGGTGCTGGTCGCGGCCGGTGCCGGAGGCGGCTGGTACTGGAGCTCCCGGCGCGCGGTCGCCGCCGAGCAGGCCGCCGTCGAGGCCGCCAAGCCCAAGCTACCGGCCCCGGCGCAGTACCTGGCGCTGGAGCCGCCGTTCGTGGTCAACCTCAACGGCGGCCTGGAAGGCCCGCAGTACCTGCAGGTCGAGATCCAGCTGATGACCCGCGACGCGACCGCCCTGGCCGACCTGCAGCGGCACGCCCCGGCCATCCGCGCCCGACTGCTGATGCTGCTGGCCCAGCAGACCGCCGACAGCATCGCCGACCGCGCCGGCAAGGAGGCGCTGCAGGCCCAGTCGCTGGCCGAGGTGCGCAAGCTGATGCGCGCCGAGACCGGGCAGCCCTGCGCCGAAGCGCTGCTGTTCACCAGCTTCGTCACCCAGTGAGGTCCGCCGGCGCATGAGCATCAACGACCTGCTGTCCCAGGACGAGATCGACGCCCTGCTCCATGGCGTGGATTCGGGCGCGGTGGACACCGACCCGGAGCCGGCCGACCCGGGCGTGGCGCGACCGTACGACTTCGCCAGCCAGGACCGGATCATCCGCGGCCGCATGCCGACCCTGGAGATGGTCAACGAACGCTTCGTGCGCCTGTGGCGGATCGGCCTGTTCAACCTCATCCGGCGCTCGGCCGACCTGTCGGTGCGCGGCATCGACCTGGTCAAGTTCGGCGAGTACATGCATTCGCTGTACGTGCCGACCAACCTCAACCTGGTGCGCTTCAAGCCACTGCGCGGCATGGGCCTGATCGTGTTCGAGCCCAAGCTGGTGTTCGCGGTGGTGGACAACTTCTTCGGCGGCGACGGCCGCTACCCCACCCGGATCGAGGGCCGCGAGTTCACGGTCACCGAGATGCGCGTGATCCAGCTGCTGCTGCGCCAGACCTTCGCCGACCTGGTCGAGGCCTGGGCGCCGGTCATGAACGTGGAGTTCGAGTACATCAACTCCGAGATCAACCCGCACTTCGCCAACATCGTCACCCCGCGCGAGTACGTGGTGGTCAGCCGCTTCCACGTCGAACTGGAGGGCGGCGGCGGCGAGATCCACGTCACCCTGCCGTATTCGATGCTCGAGCCGATCCGCGAGCTGCTCGACGCCGGCATCCAGAGCGACCGCATCGACCGCGACGAGAGCTGGAACTCCACCCTGCGCCAGCAGCTGCAGCTGGCCGAGGTCACCGTGTCCAGCGTGCTGGCGCAGAAGCGCATCGACCTGCGCCAGCTCACCCGGCTGAAGGTCGGCGACATCCTGCCGATCGAGCTGCCGGCCGAAGTGCCGGTATGCGTGGAGAACATCCCGGTGCTCACCGGCCAGTTCGGCCTGGCCAACGGCCGCAACGCGGTGAAGATCACCCGCACCCAACCGCCCGGCACCCAGGCGCAGCCGCGCCAGCCCGCTCCAGAGGAAATGCCCGCATGAGCACCATCGACACCCTTGCCGCGCCTGCGCAGTTCGACGCCCTGCAGTCCGAGCCGGGCATTGCCGGCAGCGACCTGAACCTGGACGTGATCCTGGACGTGCCGGTGACCCTGTCGCTGGAAGTCGGCCGCACCCGCATGCCGATCCGCAACCTGCTGCAGCTCAACCAGGGTTCGGTGATCGAGCTGGAGCGCGGCGCCGGCGAACCGCTGGACGTGTACGTCAACGGCACCCTGATCGCCCATGGCGAGGTGGTGGTGATCAACGACCGCTTCGGCGTGCGCCTGACCGACGTGGTCAGCCCGAGCGAGCGCATCCGGAGACTGCGTTGAACCTGCTGCCGCTGCTGCTGGTCGCCGCGCCGGCCGCGCGGCCGCCGGCTGCGGCCGGCCCCGGGCTGGCAGGCGCGTTCTTCGCCCTGCTGCTGGTGCTGGGCCTGATCCTGGGCCTGGCGTGGCTGCTCAAGCGCATGCCCGGCTCGGGCTTGCGCCCGGCCGAGGGCCTGCGGGTGGTCGCCAGCCTGCCGCTGGGCACCAAGGAGCGTGCGGTGGTGGTCGAGGTCGGTGGCCGCCAGCTGCTGCTGGGCGTGTCCGCTGGCGGGGTCAGCCTGCTGCAGGAGCTGCCCGAACCGCTGCCGCCCGCCGAGGCACCGCGCCTGCCGAACCTCAAGGAACTCCCGAACTTCGCCCAGCTGCTGTCCCAGCGGCTGCGCCGGACCCCGTGACATGACCTTCCGCCGCTTGCTCCTGATCATCACCATACTGCTGGCCGGTGCGCCGCTGCTGGCGCTGGCCGCGCCTGCCGCCTCCCCGGCGCTGCCGGCCCTGCCCGACGTGGCCGTGGGCCGCATCGGCGACGCCCCGGTGAGCGTGCCGCTGCAGACCCTGCTGCTGATGACGGCCATCACCCTGCTGCCGTCGCTGCTGCTGGTGATGACCTCCTTCACCCGGATCATCATCGTGCTGGCGCTGCTGCGCCAGGCACTGGGCACCGGGCAGACGCCGTCCAACCAGATCCTGGTCGGCCTGGCCCTGTTCCTGACCGCGATGGTAATGATGCCGGTCTGGCAGAGTGGCTGGGACGCCGGCTTCGCGCCCTACCTCGACGGCCGGATCGATTTCCGCCAGGGCTGGGACCTGGGCATCGCGCCATTGCGCGCCTTCATGCTGGCGCAGATCCGCGAGACCGACCTGATGACCTTCGCCGGCCTGGCCGGCCACGGCACCTATGCCAGCCCCGACGCCGTGCCCTTCCCGGTGCTGGCCGCCTCGTTCGTGACCTCCGAGCTGAAGACCGCCTTCGAGATCGGGTTCCTGATCTTCATCCCGTTCGTGATCATCGACCTGGTGGTGGCCAGCGTGCTGATGTCGATGGGCATGATGATGCTCTCGCCGATGCTGATCTCCGCGCCGTTCAAGATCCTGCTGTTCGTGCTGGTCGATGGCTGGGTACTGACCGTGGGCACGCTGGCGGCCTGGTTCACCGGGGTGGGACGCGGGCGCCGCTCGCGTCGCCCGCGTCACGGTTGCTGCTGCGGTTGCTTTGGCTTTGGCTGTTGCTCTGGCTGTGGTCGTCGCTTTTTTCGAATCCCGTTGGAGCGAACCGAGCATCGCAGCGGCGATGGGGGCGTAGAGGCCCACCTGTCTGAGCGAAGCGAGTTATGGGCCGTCCCCCGTCGACGCGAGAAGCGCAGGGGACCGGCCGGCTTCATCGGCCGGTTCGCGACCGGGCCTGCTTTCTTTTTGGTTACTTTTTCTTTGCAGGAGCAAAGAAAAAGTGACTCGCCCAAGCGGCGAAGCCGCTGGCGAAAGCTCTGCTTCAGGCCTTCCGCGGGAGCCCCCCCCTAGTTCTGCACCGGCTCTTGCTTTCCCTCCTGCTTCGCAGGCAAGCGCGCAAGCAAAGCGACGAAAGGTTAAAACATGTTTCGCCAGCCGCTTCGCGGCCGCCGAGTCACTTTTCTTTGCTTGTGCAAAGAAAAGTAACCAAAAGAAAGCACAGCCCGGACCGCTCGCCGCCTGGCTTACGCCAGTCGGTGCCCTGCGCGTCTCGCGCCGGCGGGGGCGGCCCCGAACACGCGTCGGTCAGACCGATGGGCCGCCGTTGTACCGCCCGCGCGGCGATGCGCGGCTCGCGAAAACGGGCGGGGAAAATCCCCCACCCCA
>JBQGEI010000339.1:0-5667 GCA_052039535.1 Pseudoxanthomonas sp. | reverse complement strand
GTGGCGTTGGCGTCGTCGCGCATGCGGGCGAACACGCCGTGGAACTCGCCTTCCATGCGCACCGTCAGGTCGCCGGCGGCCAGGCCGGTCAGCAGGCGCGAGACCTCCGACAGGCTGATCGCGTTGGCGTCCAGCAGGCCGTTGAGCTGGACCGCCAGCTGCAGCAGGAAGCCATGCTTGTCGCCGGTGTCGATCCGGCCGGACAGGTCGCCGGCGGCGGCGGCCTCGACCACGCGTGCCACTTCCTGTTCCACGCGGATCTCGCTGCTGCGGTCGCGCCATTCGCACACGGTGCCGGCGAAGCGGCCCTCGTCGTCGCGGATGACCGAGATGCTCTGGGCGATGCAGGCCTCCCCGTACTGGACCTCGCGCGCGGCGCGGCCATCGCGTTCCAGGCGGGCGAGGAGGTCCTGGGAGACCTTGCCGCCGGTCTCCAGCGCATCCAGCGGGATGCCTTCCAGCGGCGCGGTCAGGTCCAGCTCCGGCAGCGCGGCGGCGATCTGGTCCGCGTGCCCCTGGAGCATGCCGGCCAGGGCCGGGTTTGTGTAGGCGACCCGGTAGTCGGTGTCGGCGATCAGCAGGCCGATCGAGGAGCTCTCCAGCGCGGTCCGGATGCGCAGGTTCTCCGCGGCGGCCTTCTGGTCGCGCTCGGTGCGCTCGCGCAGGTCGTGCTGCATGCGCTGCATCGAACGCAGCAGGTCGCCGATCTCGTCCTGGCCGCTGGTGTCGATGCGGCTGTCGAGCTTGCCGCCGGCCACGTCGTTGGCCACGGACACCGCCTCGCGCACCGAGCCGGCCAGGCTGCGGGCGATCAGGAAGGCGATCACCAGGCCGCCGGCAATGCCGCCCAGCAGCATCACCCCGATCAGCACCACCGAGGCGGTGTAGGCGCCGGAGGCGCTGGCGCTGGCCAGGTCGGCCTGGCGGTCGGCGTCCTGGATCAGTGCGGTGACCGCGGCGGTGGCGGCGTTGTGCAGTTCCGAGGTCTCGCCCAGGAAGGTATCCAGCGCGTCGTCCGGCAACTCCAGGTCGATCATCTCGTTGACCGACTCCTGGGAAGCACGTGTCTTGGCCCAGCTCGTGGTCACGTCTGCCAGCAGCTTGCGCTCCTGGGACGTGGTGGCGAGCTTCTCGTAGGCGGCGACATTGGCGTCGATGGCCTGCGCAAGCTTGGCCGAGCGATCGCGGGCGTCGAGCTTGACCGCCTCGCTGGCGCGTACCAGCCCGCGGTAGGAGGCGGTGCGGTACTCGCCCAGCAGTGCGCGCAGTTCGGCCGCCGTGGAGACGGTCGCCATGCTGTCTTCGGCCAGCGTGGTAGTGGCGCGGTTGAGCGAGGACAGCCCGTAGTAGGCGCCCACGCCCTGTGCCGTCATCAATACCAGCACCACGCCAAACGCCAGCATCAGTTTGGGCGTGAGCTTGAGGTTCTTCAGCCAATGCATGGAGAGTTACTCCCGGATCTGCGGCAACGACGGCCGGGGCGTGGCGCGCCCCGGCCGGGAACGGCTTACTTGAGGTTGGCCAGCTTGATGCTGGACGGCGAGGTCACGGCGATTTCGGCCCGGCTGGCGTCGCGCTGCACGGTGCCGACCACGCATACGTCGCGGCCTTCGAGCTCTTCCGGCGTGGGCTTGAACTTGCCGCGCTGGTCGCCGGGGATGCGTGCGGAGAAGGTGTGGCGCGGGAAGGCGCCGCCCATGTACAGGAAGGTCGGCTCGCCTTCGGTGTTCTGGGCGTAGCGGGTCTTCTCGACCTTGCCGCAGACCATCACGTCCTTGCCGATGAAGCGCACGGCCTGCTCCGCAGGCACGGCGTCCTGCGCCAGGGCGATGGCGGGCGTGGCCGCCAGCAGCACGGCGAGGAGGGTGAGGGGCTTGAACGAGCGGATCATTGGGGGTTACTCCGATGGCGGGAAAAAGACGGCTGCCGAGGGCTGTATCGGCACGCCGGGACGACGACTTTAGGCAGCCGGCTCCAGCACCTGTTCCTCTCCGAGGTCGGCGCTGTCCAGCAGGGTCTCGATGTCGAGCAGGATCAGCATCCGCTCGTCCAGGGTGCCGATGCCGCTGATGAAGCGGGTATCGACCGCGGCCCCGAATTCAGGGGTGGGGCGGATCTGCTCGGCGGCCAGCGGCACCACGTCGGACACGCCGTCGACCACGATGCCGACGACCCGGTCCTCGACGTTGAGCACGATCATCACCGTGAAGCTGTCGTAGCGCGCTTCCTTCAGGCGCAGTTTCAGCCGCAGGTCGATCACCGGGACGATGGTGCCGCGCAGATTGATCACGCCCTTGATGTAGGCCGGGGCGTCCGGCACCCGGGTCACCGCGTCGTAGCCGCGGATCTCCTGCACCTTGAGGATGTCGACGCCGTAGTGCTCCTCGCCCAGGGTGAAGGTGAGGAATTCGCCGGTGGACGGGGCCGGGGTGCTGCTCATGCGGTGTGGCTCCTGCAGGACGGGGCCGCGCGGTGCGCGGTGCGGTTCGCGGGAGAGATCGGCCGTTCCGGCCGCAACTTTAGGGCCGGTTACACCGCGCGGCGTTCGCGCGCGTTGCGCTGGCGCTCGACCTGGAAGATGTACTGGAGGATCCGCTGCTCGGCGTTGCGGGGCAGGCCGACGAAGCGGCAGCCCACGCGCACCGGGAACCCCGCCAGCAGCTGCCCGCGCGAGACGTGGGCCACCTGCAGGCGCACTGGCATCGGCGGGCCGCCGTCCGGCAACGTGACGGTGCATCCGTCGATCTGCGAGCCCGGGGCGAAGCGGCCCTGGTCCTCGTCGCGCACCGCCACGGCCATGCCGCCGCCGCTGAGGTCCAGCGCACGCGCCGACAGCTCCGGGCGTCCCTCCGCCGGTGGCGGCACCTGCAGGGTCACCGGTGGGCCGGGGATCAGCTCCAGCCGGTACAGCTCGCGCCGCTGCAGCTGCATCACCGCATCCGGGGCCGGTGCACGGAACGCCACCGGGCCGTCGCCGTCGATCCTCTGCAGCCCCTGGAGCCGGAACTGGATGCGGACGCGGTCCAGCTGCGAGACGCATACCAGGTAGTCGGCGCCGGCCATGCGCTGGTTGATCGCCTCCTGCCGGTTGCCGTCGATCAGCACCTGGCCGTCGGCGAGCTCCAGCAGGGCCGTGGGGCAGGGCAGCCCGCCGGGCATGAGGTGGGCGCTGATCAGCGCCCGGTTGTCGATCAGGGCCTGCAGCACGCGCACGACCTCCCGCGGGTCGCGCAGCAGGTAGCGCTCTGCGTCGGCCAGGTCCACCGGTGGCGTGGGTTGTGGGTTGCCTGCCGTCATCCTGGGGGCGGTCGAAGGGACATCGGTACCTGCCTTATCGGCAGGCCGCGGGCGGACTTGACCCCGTCATGGGCCGCCGGAGCGGCGGCCGTGCGCCTCAGGCGGCCTGCGGCAGCTGGCGCTGGCGGGCCAGCCCGGCCACGTCCACGATCAGCGCCACCCGGCCGTCGCCGAGGATGGTCGCGCCGGAGATGCCGGGCACGCGGCGGTAGTTGCGCTCCAGGTTCTTGACCACCACCTGCTGCTGGCCGACCAGCTCCTCGACCTGCAGCGCGAGCTTCTGGCCATCACCCTCGACCACGACCACCAGCGATTCGGCGCTGCCGCCGCCATAGCCGAAGGTGCCCGACAGCGACAGCATCGGCAGGTACTCGCCGCGCACGCGCAGCACCCGGCCATCGCCGGCCACCGTGCGGACGTCACCCGGCTGGGGCTGCAGCGCCTCCAGCACGTGGCTCAGCGGCAGGATCAGGATCTCCCCGCCGCTGGACACCACCATGCCGTCGAGGATGGCCAGGGTGAGCGGCAGGCGGATGACCACCCGCGTCCCGCGCCCGGGGGCGCTTTCCAGCTGCACCTCGCCGCCGAGGGCCTGGATGTTCCGGCGCACCACGTCCATGCCCACGCCGCGGCCGGACAGGTCGGTGACCTGGTCGGCGGTGGAGAAGCCGGGCTGGAAGATCAGGTCCCAGACCTGCGCGTCGGTCGGGTTGTCCGGCACCTGCAGGCCACGCTCGACGGCCTTGGCCAGGATCCGCGCACGGTCCAGCCCGCGGCCGTCGTCGCCGACCTCGATCACGATGTGCCCGCCCTGGTGGGAAGCGGCCAGGGTGATCGTGCCGGTCTCGTCCTTGCCCGCGGCCTTGCGCACCTCGGGCATCTCCAGGCCGTGGTCGATCGAGTTGCGCACCAGGTGCACCAGCGGGTCGGCGATCTTCTCGATCAGGCCCTTGTCCAGCTCGGTGCCTTCACCGACGGTGCGCAGGCGCACCTGCTTGCCCAGGCGCGCGGACAGGTCGCGGACCAGGCGCGGGAAGCGGCGGAACACCGCGTCCACCGGCAGCATGCGCACGCCGATCACCGCTTCCTGCAGGTCGCGGGTGTTGCGCTCCAGCAGCTCGAGGCCGGCGAACAGGCGCTCGGCCTGGCCCGGGTCCATGCCGCCGCTGACCTGCTTGAGCATGGCCTGGGTGATGACCAGCTCGCCGACCAGGTTGATCAGTGCATCGACCTTGTCGACGCTGACCCGGATCGAGCTCTCCGCTTCGGCGGCGGCCCCGGGGGCCGCGACAGCACCGGCGCCGGTGCCGCCGGTGCCGGCCTCTTCGCCCACCGCGGCCGCCGGCGGGGCGGCCGGAACCTGCGGACGGATGTCCAGCTCGCAGTCGTCCACCACCCAGGCGAACACGTCGTCGATGGCGCTGCGCGGGACCTTGCCGCGCAGGCCCAGGTCCCAGGCGATGCAGGCTTCCAGCGGGTCGAGGTGGTCGAACTGCGGCAGTCTGTCCAGCCGCGCGTTGACTTCCAGGGGGCCCAGGTGCTCCAGCTCGCGGATGATGCGCAGCGGATCGTTGCCGCTCATGAACAGCGAAGGCGCCGGGGCGAAGGCGATGTCCCAGCCTTCCGGCTCCGGCTCGGCCACGGCGGCGACCGCCTGCGCACCGGGCTGGCCCAGCTCGCGCTGCAGGCGCTGGTGCACCGCGTCCACCGCGGCCGGATCGGAAGGCCGGCCCTGGTCGGCTTCGGCCAGCAGCGCGCGCAGCACGTCCACCGAGCCGAGCATGGCGTCCACCGCGCTGGCGGCCAGGCCGCGCTTGCCGGCACGGATCTCGTCCAGCAGCGTTTCCAGCACGTGGGTCAGCCCGGCCATCTTCTCGAAGCCGAACGTGGCCGCGCCGCCCTTGATCGAGTGCGCGGCGCGGAACACCGAGTTGATGACCTCCGGGTCGGCGCTGCCGCCCTCCAGCGCCAGCAGCCCGGCCTCCATCGCGTCGAGGCCTTCGCGGCTCTCCTCGAAGTAGGTGGCGTGGAAGCGTTGCAGGTCCATGCTCATGGGCGCGCTCGTGATCGGGAAAGGGGCGGGGTTCCGGGGGTCAGCCCAGGACCTTCTGCACGGTGGCGACCAGCTGCTCGGGGTTGAACGGCTTGACCAGCCAGCCGGTGGCGCCGGCGGCCTTGCCTTCGGCCTTCTTGTCGGCGGCCGATTCGGTGGTGAGCATCAGCATCGGGGTGAAGCGGTAGTCCGGCAGCCCGCGCAGCGCGCGGATCAGCGAGATGCCGTCCATGTTCGGCATGTTGACGTCGGTCACCACCGCGTTGAAGCGCGCGGTCTGGGCGCGGCCCAGCGCCACCTGGCCGTCCTCGGCCTCC
>JBQGEI010000338.1:0-7644 GCA_052039535.1 Pseudoxanthomonas sp. | reverse complement strand
TAGCGGGTGGCCAGCAGGTACAGGCCGTTGTAGGCGAACAGTTTGTCGCGCTCGGGCTCGATCATCTTCCCGGCTTCCTGCAGCTCCTCCTTGGAGTAGGCACGCAGGATGTCGTTGGAATAGACGTTGCGGTCGGCCAGCGACTCCTGCAGGCCGACGTAGGACCCGTACTTCTGGTCGGCGTCATAGAAGCGGTTGCGGCTGGCGCGCTTGTACAGGCGCCGCAGGTACAGGCGCGCGGCGAAGTACTCCCACTCCGGCGCGGCCAGGTCGACCCGGGCCTCGGCCTCGCGGATCAGATGGTCGACCAGGTCGTCGGCATTGACCGCCTCCTTGCGCTCGACGAAGCCGAACACGCTGCGCTTGTAGTCGGCCACGTCCAGCTGCGGGAATTCGGCGTGGACGGCGTCGATGCTGCGCTCCAGGCGCGCGCGATCGAACGGCAGGCGGCGGTTGCCGGCCTCCTTGGTGATCCAGGTGGTGGCCTGGACCGGCGAGGCCGCCGGGGCCGCCGTGGCCGCCGGAGGGGTCGGTACGACCGCCGCGTCGGGCGTGTCCGTCGCGGGCCACGGGGCCACGGGGGCGGGGCTGGCCGGCACCACGGGAGCGGCCAGCGTGGAAGTGTCCTGGGACGTCATGCGCATCCTCCGTTGTGATGCACGCCACGACCCTCCCTCGGGGTCCATGGATCCGGTGCAGGCACGGAGGATGGAAGTGCGGCGTCGCAGGGCCCGCGACGCAGCACGGCTGCGGGGGCTCCTGTTCCGCCAGTCCTCCCCCCTCCGGGGACGCGCGACCGGCACCGCGCGCTGTGCTTCGCGCGGCTGTCGGCAGGTCTTCGGACTTCCGGACATGAAGGCTGTGCCTTCGCCTACTTCCGCCGCTTCCCGGGCGGTCGGCCCAGTGCGTGGTGCGGGTTCGTTCCCGGTTACCGCTGCGGGGCAGTGCCGGATTCGCCTTGCGGCCCACCGGACTTCCCTTTTAAACCGGCGCCGAGCGCCGGTACCGACCGGCACAAGATAGTGGGCAGACGATCACCTGGTCAACCATATGTTGTGGTGCGCAGCCGCTGTGTACACGTGACGGGCGCCGGCCACGCCCGGTCGTTGCCCGGTCGTCGTTCTGCGAGACTGCGGCCCATGCATACCCGCCTCCAATCGCTGTGCGGCCTGCTGGTCCTGGCAGGCGTCGTCCATTTCGGCGTCGCCGCCGCCGCGGTGCAGCTGCTGCGGGGTGACTACACACCGGCGCAGGCACCATTGAGCCTGTACCTGTCCGGCGACTATGGCCGGTGGCTGCAGCTGGCCTACTACGGGCTCGCCGCCGCGGTGGCGACGCTGGGCGTGGCACTGCAGCGCTCGCTCGATCCGGCGGCGCGCTACGCGCTGGTGCCGGTGCTGCTGGGATGCGGCGCGGTGGCGCTGGCCGTGACCGCCACCTGGCCGGGGCCGGCACCCGGGCATCCGGTTACCCCGCTTGGCGAGCTGCTCCATGGCTGCGCGGCCATCGCCAGTTTCCTGTGGGTGGGCACCGCGATGCTGCTCCAGTCCTGCGTGCTGCACCGCGACCGCCAGTGGCGCGCAGTGGCCGTCCCGGCGCTGGTCCTGGCGGTGCTGGCCTTTGCCGGGCTGTGGCTGCACGCCCTGTGGCGCGACCTGCCCCGCGGGACCTCGCAGAAGGCGGTGATCGTCCTGTACCTGGCGTGGCTGGGGCTGGCCGGGCGGCAGCTGCTGCGTGGCGCCCGGCACGGGCGCGACTGAGCCGGGCTTCCCGGCATGCCGCATGCCGCGCCGCCCCGGCAACGGATCAGGCGCGGTGGGCAGTTCCCAGGTACTGCGCGCTCTGCATCTCGATCAGGCGCGAGGCGGTGCGCTCGAAGGCGCCCTGCAGGCGATGGCCGGTGTACAGCCGCGTCGGCAGCGCGTCGGCGGTGCAGACCAGGTTGACCTGGCGGTCGTACAGTTCGTCGACCAGGTTGACGAAGCGCCGCGCTGCGTCCTCGTTGAGCGCGTCCATCACCGGGATGCCGCCCAGCAGCACCGTGTTGAACTCGCGCGCGATCTCGATGTAGTCGGCCGTGCCGCGCGGGCCCTCGCACAGCGCGGCGAAGTCGAACCAGGCGATGCTCTTGCCGCGCCCGCGCACCGGGATCTTGCGCTCCTCGATCTCGATGTTGCCCCCGGTGGCGCCGGCGCCGCCGCTGAGTTCGCGCCAGCGCTCGCACAGCCAGGCGTCGGCACCGGCATCCAGCGGCGCGCGGTACACCGGCGAGCGGGTCAGCGCGCGCAGGCGGTAATCCTCCTGGCCGTCCGAACGCAGCACCACGCAGTGCTGCTGCAGCAGGTCGATGGCGGGCAGGAAGCCGGCCCGCTGCAGGCCGTCGCGGTAGAGGTTCTCCGGGGCGGTGTTGGAGGTGGTCACCAGGGTCACGCCCTCGGCGAACATCCGCTCCAGCAGGCGCGCCAGCAGCATCGCGTCGCCGATGTCGGTGACGAAGAACTCGTCCAGCACCAGCACCTTCAGCGCGCCGCGCCAGCGCCGGGCGATGCGCGCCAGCGGGTCGGCCTCGCCGGCGTGCTCGCGCAGGCGCTCGTGCACGCCGCGCATGAAGCGGTGGAAGTGGGTGCGGTACTTGCCGCCGGACACCTCGGGCTTGCCGGTGCCGGGCGAGTAGACCGGCAGCGGCAGCGATTCGTAGAACAGGTCGACGAGGAAAGTCTTGCCGCGGCCGACCTCGCCCCAGTAGTAGAGGCCGGCCACCGGCTCCGGCGCGCGCGACAGCAGCCGCGCCAGCAGTCCGCCGCCGGCGGGAGCCAGCAGTGCCTGGTGGATGCGGTCCAGTTCGGCCAGCGCCGGGTGCTGGGCCGGGTCGTCGCGCCAGCGGCCGGCGGCCGCCCCTTCGGCGTAGACCTGCGACGGCGTCCGCACCGCTGCGGCGCTCATGCCTGCGACAGCCAGCCCTTCACCTCGTGCTGGATCGCACCGCGCAGGTCGATCAGCTTGCGATGGAAGAAGTGGCTTGTCTCGGGCATGCGCACCAGCTGCGGTTGCCGCTCCAGTCCTTCGATCCAGTGGTACACGGCCTGCGCGTCGACGATCTCGTCCTGGTCGCCCTGCACCACCAGCCATGGCACCTCCGGCAGGCGCACCTGCGAGAAATCCCAGCCGCGGCCGGATACCGGCGGGGCGATGGAGATCACCGCGTCGGCCTGGAGGTCCACCGCGCTGGCCAGGCTGACGTAGGAGCCGAAGCTGAAGCCGGCCAGCCACAGCGGCTGGCCGGGATGGGCGGCACGCGCCCACTCCACCACCGCGCGCAGGTCCTCGCGCTCGCCCACGCCCTGGTCGAACCCGCCTTCGGACGCGCCGGTGCCGCGGAAATTGAAGCGGATCGTGGTCGCGCCCAGCTCGCGCAGCGCGCGGGCGACCATCGTCACCACCTTGTTGTGCATGGTGCCGCCCTCGGTGGGCAGCGGGTGGCAGACCACCGCCAGCAGGCGGCGTGCGTCCGCCGGTTCGGGCAGGTCCACGGCCACTTCCAGCGCGCCGGCCGGGCCGTCCAGCAGCAGGGTGGTGGATTCTTGCGGGAAGGCAGGTGCAGTCATGCGCCCATGATACAGACCGCCCGTCGCGGCCCGGTGCTGTCGCCGGCCCCGGGGCCTCGGCGACAATGCCGCCCCCGAAGAGAGCGCGCCCATGCATTTCCTCCTGCTCAGCGTGACCTGCAGCGTGCTGGTGTCGGTGCTGCTGAAGCTCGCGCCGCGGCGGGGCTGGGACGTGGGCCAGATGATCACCTGGAACTACCTGGCCGCCGCGTTGCTGGCGGCCTGGCTGCTGCAGCCGCCGGCAGCCGCGCTGCGCCAGGCCGGGGCGCCGTGGGCAGCGCTGCTGGTGCTGGCGGTGGTGCTGCCGGGCCTGTTCCTGGTGCTGGCCGCGGCGGTGCGCCACGCCGGCATCGTGCGCACCGACGTGGCCCAGCGCATGTCGCTGCTGCTGTCGCTGGCGGCCGCGTTCCTGTTCTTCGGCGAGCGGGCCGGTGCGCTGAAGCTGGCCGGCCTGGGCCTGGGCCTGCTGGCGGTGGCCGGGATCCTCGCGCGCCCGGCCGGTGCCGACGCCGGGCGCCGCGGCTGGAGCCTGCTGCTGGCGGTGTGGGCAGGCTTCGCCCTGGTGGACGTGATGCTCAGGCAGCTGGCCCTGGCCGGCACGCCGGCCTCCGCCGCCCTGCTGCTGGCCTTCGTGCTGGCCTTCTGCGGCATGGCCGCCTGGCAGCTGTGGCGGGTCCTGCGCCACGGCGCCCAGCCTGGCGCGGCCAGCGCGCTGGCGGGCCTGGTGCTGGGGGTGCTGAACTTCGGCAACATCCTGTTCTACATCCGCGCCCACCAGGCACTGCCGGACAGCCCGGCCACGGTGTTCGCGGTGATGAACATCGGCGTGGTGGTGCTGGGCACGGCGGTGGGGGTGCTGGCCTTCGGCGAGCGCATCTCGCGCCTGAACCGCGCCGCCGTCGCCCTGGCGGTGGTGGCGATCGCGATGATCGCCGTGGCCGGCCGCGGCTGAAGCGGACGGGCACCGTGCAGCCGCCATTTCCTAGAATGGCGGCCATGAGCACTCCGCACGATTCCAGCCTCGGCCGCGAGGTGGTGTACCCCACCCGCTACGATCCCTCGCTGCTGTTCCCGATCCCGCGGGCCGGCGCCCGTGCCGAACTGGGGCTCGCCCCCGGCACGCCTCTGCCGTTCGCCGGCCACGATCGCTGGCACGCCTACGAGCTCGGCTGGCTGGACCGGCACGGGCGGCCGCAGGTGGCGACCGCCACCGTGCTGGTGCCGGCCGTGTCGCCCTGCCTGGTGGAGTCCAAGTCGTTCAAGCTCTACCTCAACTCGCTCAACGGCACCGGCTTCGATGACGCCGGCGCGGTCCGCGGACGCATCGCCGCGGACCTGTCCGCCGCGGCCGGCGCGCCGGTGGAGGTGCGCTTCGGCCTGCCGCCGATGGCACCGGCCGCCGAAGGCGAGTCGATCGACGCGGTGGAGGTGGAGATCGGCCACTACGGCCCGCCGGATGCCGCCATGCTCCAGGCCGACCAGGGGCACCGGGTGGAGGAGTACCTGCATTCGGCCCTGCTCAAGTCCAACTGCCCGGTCACCGGCCAGCCGGACTGGGCCAGCCTGCATCTGCGCTACCACGGGCCGCGGATCGACCGTGCCGGCCTGCTGCGCTACCTCGCCGGGTTCCGCGAGCATGCCGGCTTCCACGAGCAGTGCGTGGAGCAGGTGTTCCTCGACGTGATGCGCTGCTGCACCCCGGACTGGCTGTCGGTCGAAGCGCGCTACACCCGGCGCGGCGGGCTGGACATCAATCCCTGGCGGGCCACGCCGGGGCAGCCGGTGCCGCCGGTGCTGCGCGACGAACGCCAGTAGCCGCGTTCGCGCCAATGGGCGTTTCACGTGTTCAGGATGAAACGTTAACGATGGCTGTGACAACGTGGCGTCGCACTCCACGCGCCATCGCGCGACCGGCGGCAGACCTCTTTCTCCTGCTTCCTCTCTCCTGGCAGGGTGAGCAACCCTTGGGCGCGCCCTCCCGCGCCCTCTTTTTTTGCCCGCATGGTTGATTCGGTGCCTGCCCGGCGCCATGCAGGAGGCATGCACACCCTTGCCGACCCGCCCACTCCGGGCACCAGCGACCGTCACCGGCTGCTGCGGGCCTTCAACCTCAGCCTCGCGTTCGTGTTCGCACTGCTGGTCGTGTTCGTGTCCCAGCCGGGGCTGGACGTACGCGCGCTGGCGGTGGCTCCGCACGATGCCGGGCAGTGGCTTGGACTGCTGACCGCCCCGCTGCTGCACGGCTCTCCGGGCCACCTGGCCGCCAACGCCGGCGCGCTGCTGATCCTGGGCACCCTTGCCGGTGCGGTGTATCCCAGGGCGACCCTGCGGAGCCTGCCGCTGGTCTGGCTGGGCTCGGGGCTTGGCGCGTGGCTCCTCGGCGAGGCCGGCAGCCGCCACCTGGGCGCCAGCGGGCTCACCCATGGCCTGATGTTCCTGGTGGTGGTGCTCGGGTTGCGGCGGCGCGACCGTGCCTCGATCGCGGCGGGGATGATCTGCTTCCTGTTCTACGGCGGCATGCTGCTGACTGTGCTGCCGCACGAGCCGGGCATCTCCTGGCAGTCGCACATGGGCGGGGCGCTGGGCGGCCTGCTCGGCGGCCTGCTGTGGCCGCGGGTCGACCCGATGGCGCCACGCCCGCGCTACAGCTGGGAAGAAGAGGACGAAGCGGCCGATGCCGCCCCAGGTGGGGATGCCCAGGAGCTGGAGCCGCCCTCGCCGCAGGGCGTGCCGGTGCTGTGGCGGCGTACCGCCGACCCGCGGCACGGCGTGGTGCTGCACTTTCCGCCGCGGCCACGGCGCGCTCCGACCGAGTAGACCGGTACCGCGGCATTGCGCCGCGCGGGAGACCGCATCCGCGACCCGGCGCATAACCGCAAGCCCGGCCCGTGGGACTGCCCCGACGCATGGGGCGACGGATAATCCGCCGGTTCCCGCCACCACCCGAGGCTGGCCATGAGCCTTCCCACCCCCCGTCCACGCCGGCACGTGCTGCCGCTGCTGGCACTGCTGCTGGCCGCCTGCGGCACCCGTCCCCCCGTCCCTGCGACCGCACCGGGCGCGGACGGCGTGCCGGAACGCCGGCCAGGACAGGCGATCGGCTATCTCGACGATGCCGCGGTGCCGGACAGCGCCGCGCTGGTACCGCCGCCGCCGGAGCCCGCCACCGATGACCAGGCACGCATGCAGGCGGCCCTGGCCCTGCACGGCACGCCGCGCTTCACCCGGGCGGCGGTGGATGCGGACCTGGCCTTCCCGCGCGCCGCGGCGCTGTTCACCTGCGCACTCGGGGTGGAGGTCGATGCACGGCACACGCCGGCCACCTGGCGGCTGCTGCGGCGCAGCCTGGACGATGCCGCCCGCTCCACCCGCGGCGCCAAGGAGCGCTACCGCCGCCCCCGGCCGTTCCTGTCCAACCACGCGCCGGTCTGCACGCCGCAGGACCAGGCCCAGCTGGCCGGCAGCGGCTCCTATCCATCCGGACATGCGGCCGTCGGCACCACCTGGTCGCTGGTGCTGGCTGCCGCGATGCCCGCGCGCACCGATGCCCTGCTGGCGCGCGGGCGCCAGTTCGGCCAGAGCCGGGTGGTCTGCAACGTGCACTGGCACAGCGACGTGGTCGAAGGACAGTTCATGGGCATGGCCACCTTCGCCCGCCTGCAGGGCGAGCCGGCCTTCCGCGCCGACCTGGACGCCGCCCGTACCGAGCTGGCGCGGGCCGCCGGCGGCCCTGCCCCGCGCGGCTGTGGCGCGGGGGGTGGGCCGGAGCCGGACTGACCGGCGCGGCTTCCCGCCCGGGCAGGATCTCGATCGCTGACAACCGGCACATCACCACGCCCGGCAACGGCCCTAGACTCGGCGCTCCCATCCCCGCGAGGAAGCCGCCATGTCCCAGTGGTACCTGCACGATTCCGCCAGCAACCGCCGCACCGGCCCGATGGATACCGACACCGCGCGCGTGGAGGCCGGGCGCAACCCCGGGCTGCTGGCCTGGCGCGAGGGCATGGGCGACTGGCTGCCGGTGCGCAACATCGCCGAG
>JBQGEI010000337.1:0-2751 GCA_052039535.1 Pseudoxanthomonas sp. | reverse complement strand
GTTTCAACGGATACCTTCATGGCCCGCAACGTTCCTCCCGTTTCCCTGATCGGCGTGCCCACCGACGTGGGGGCCGGACACCGGGGCGCCTCGCTTGGCCCGGACGCGCTGCGCATCGCCGGCATTGGCGAGGCGCTGGCCGCGCGTGGCGTGGATGTCCACGACGCCGGCAACCTTTCCGGCCCGGCCAATCCGTGGCAGCCCCCCAATGCCGGCTACCGCCACCTCGACCAGGTGGTGGCGTGGAACCGCGCGCTCATGCAGGCGAGCCTGGCCGAGCTGCGCCGAGGGCGCATGCCGGTGATGCTGGGCGGCGACCACTGCCTGGCGATGGGCTCGATCACCGCGGTAGCGCGGCACTGCCGCGACACCGGACGCTCGCTGCGCGTGCTGTGGCTGGATGCCCATGCCGACTTCAACACCAGCGAGGTCACGCCGTCGGGCAACGTGCACGGGATGCCGGTAGCCTGCCTGTGCGGCATCGGGCCGGAGGCATTGACCCACCTCGATGGCACCAGCCCTGCGATCACCCCCGCGCAGGTCCGGCAGATCGGCATCCGCTCGGTGGACCCGGAGGAGAAGCGGCTGGTCAAGCTGCACGGCCTGGACATCTACGACATGCGCTACATCGACGAGGTCGGGATGAAGGCCGTGATGCAGCAGGCGCTGGCCGGCATGGACGGTGATACCCACCTGCACGTCAGCTTCGACGTCGACTTCCTGGACCCCGGCATCGCCCCGGGTGTCGGCACCACCGTGCCGGGCGGAGTGAATTACCGCGAGGCCCAACTGGTGATGGAGATGATCGCCGACACCGGGCGCATGGGATCGCTGGACATCGTCGAACTGAACCCGGTGCTGGACAACCGCAACCGCACCGCGGAGCTTGCGGTGGACCTGGTGGAGAGCCTGTTCGGCAAGTCCACGCTGATGCGCGACTGACCGTCGCCGGACGGGTTCACGCCGGGTCGACACCGGAACGTGAAAATGCGCGCAACCGCACACGGCGTGCGGACAGTCACGGGAGCCCCGACATGAAGCGCATCGTTGCAATGACCCTGCTGAGCCTGTTCTCCCTGTCCATGCTGACCGCGTGCAACACCATGGCCGGTGCCGGCAAGGACATCCAGAAGGGTGGCGAGAAGATCGAAGACAAGGCCCAGGATTGCAAGGACGGCAAGTGCTGAGCTTGGAGCTCGTGAGGATGCGTTGAGCGCAGGACGCGCCCGGCACAGGATGTGCGCAGAAGGAGTTGCAGGCGGAGCCAGTGATGGCTCCGCTTTTTTTTGCGTGTCTCGAGGCGGAAGAGCGCGACCTCCGCGCCAAGCGTTCAGCCATCTAACCAGTCGTTGACGGCCAGTGGACCTCCAGCCAACACCGCTGGCGCCATGCTGTGTGCAACCCGGCAAGACGCCGGGCCAGAGCCCAGATCACAAAAGGAGCACGTATGAATCGCGACATCATTGCCGGCAACTGGAAGCAGCTGAAGGGCCAGATGAAGGCCAAGTGGGGCGACCTGACCGACGACGTGTTCGACGAGGCCGAGGGCAACGCCGAGTACCTGGCGGGCAAGCTGCAGGCGAAGTACGGCTGGGAGAAGGACCGCGCCGAGCGTGAGGTCCGCGACTTCGAGAACTCGCTGGACGACAGCTACCGCCGCTGATCGCACCTCCACTCCAGGCTGCACCCGCAGCGCCCGGGCCGCCGACGCGGACCCGGGCGCTGCCGTATCCGGCCGCCGCCGGGACGGCGGGGTAGAATCGCCCGGTCCCGACTGCAATACCTGCCATGACCGTCCGCGTCCTCACCGGCATCACCACCACCGGCACCCCGCACCTGGGCAACTACGCGGGCGCCATCCGCCCGGCCATCGCTGCCTCCCGCGCACCGGGCGTGGAGAGTTTCTTCTTCCTGGCCGATTACCACGCCCTGATCAAGGCCGACGACCCGCAGCGCGTGGCGCGCTCGCGGCTGGAGATCGCCGCGACCTGGCTGGCCTGCGGCCTGGACCCCGAAAAGGTCGTGTTCTACCGGCAGTCGGACATCCCCGAGATCCCGCAGCTGACCTGGCTGCTGACCTGCGTCACCGCCAAGGGGCTGCTCAACCGCGCGCACGCCTACAAGGCGGCGGTCGACAAGAACACCGAGGCAGGCGAGGACGCCGATGCCGGCGTCACCGCCGGGCTGTACATGTACCCGGTGCTGATGGCCGCCGACATCCTCGCCTTCGGCGCTCACAAGGTGCCGGTGGTCCGCGACCATATCCAGCACATCGAGATGGCGCGCGACATCGGCCAGCGCTTCAACCACCTCTATGGCCAGGCGTGGCGCCAGGCCACCGGCCAGTCCGGCGAGCCGCTGGTGCTGCCGGAAGTGCAGATCGACGAGAACGTGGCCACCCTGCCGGGCCTGGACGGCCGCAAGATGTCCAAGAGCTACGACAACACCATCCCGCTGTTCGCGCCGCCGGCGGAGATCAAGCGCCTGGTGATGTCGATCGTCACCGACTCGCGCGCGCCGGGCGAACCCAAGGACACCGAGGGTTCGGCCCTGTTCCAGCTGTACCAGGCCTTCTCCACGGCCGAACAGGCCGGGGAGATGCGCCATGCCTTCGCCGACGGCATCGGCTGGGGCGATGCGAATCAACGGCTCTTCGCCCAGGTGGACGAAGCGGTCGCGCCGATGCGCGAGCACTACGCGCAGCTGATCGCCAGGCCCGCGCAGCTGGAGGAGATCCTGCAGGAAGGCGCG
>JBQGEI010000336.1:0-2173 GCA_052039535.1 Pseudoxanthomonas sp. | reverse complement strand
CAGCAGGCCCAGCGGCACGGTGAGCAGGGCGCCGATGCCGAAGGTGACCACGGTCACCAGGCCCAGCAGCAGGCCGACCAGCAGCAGGGTGATGTTGAAGTTGAGCGCCTCCTTGGCCTGGTCGGCGGCGAAGGCGTGGGTGTCCTTCTTGACCAGCCAGATGATCAGCGGCCCGACGATGTTGCCCAGGCCGCCGGTGAAAAGCCCGCTGAGCGCGGACAGATGGCCGAACATCGCCCACTGCCGCTCGTCCTGGGCAGGCGTGCCGACCGGCGGCGGCGGCGGGGTGGTGTACTGCTGGTAGTCGCTCATCGGGATTCCCCTGGTTTGCGTGGAATAGGCATCCGCGCCCTCCCCGGGCGCGGCGCGGTCAGGCAGCAGGATACGTCATTGGCCGCCGGCAACGGTCATGCGGCCAAGCAGGACCGGGCCGATGCGGATATGCGAACGCGGGTCCACCTCGTTGCCCACCGCCTCGATCCCGTCGAACATCGCCCGCAGGTTGCCGGCGATGGTCAGCTCGTCGACCGGGAAGGCGATCTCCCCGTCCTCGACCCAGAAGCCGGCCGCACCGCGCGAGTAATCGCCGGTGATCCCGTTGACGCCCTGTCCCATCAGTTCGGTGACCAGCAGCCCGCGGCCCATGCCGCGCGCCATCTCCACCAGGCTGCCGGCATTGGCCGACACCTCCAGGTTGTGCACCCCGCCGGCGTTGGCGGTGGTCTGCAGGCCCAGCCGGCGGGCCGAATAGCTGCCCAGCACGTAGCGTCGCAGCACGCCGTCCACCACCAGCGGGTTGTCGCGCGTGGCCACGCCGTCGCCATCGAAGGCGGCCGAGCGCATCCCGTGGCGCAGCTGCGGCCGCTCGTGAATCGACAGCCAGTGCGGGAACAGCCGCGTACCGGCGCTGTCCAGCAGGAAACTCGCCTTGCGGTACAGCGCGCCCCCGGAGACCGCGCCCAGCAGGTGCCCTACCAGCGATCGGGCGACCTCGGCCGAGAACAGCACCGGATACTGCCCGGTCGCGACGCTGCGCGGCTGCAGGCGCGAAGCGGCCCGCTCGGCGGCACGCCGCCCGATCGCCACGGGCGTCTCCAGGTCCTCGCGGGCCAGGCCGATGCTGTACCAGCCGTCGCGCTGCATGTCTTCGCCCTGGCCGGCGATCAGCGCCAGGCCGAGCGAATGCTGGGTCTCGCGCTCGCGGCCGATGAAACCGTGGCTGTTGGCATACACCGACAGGCTCTCGCCGCTGCCGAAGGATGCGCCGTCGGAGTTGCTCACCCGCGGGTCGGCCTCGCGGCCGGCGGCCTCGCACGCCAGCGCCAGCCCGAGCGCCTCGTCGGCGTCCAGCCGCCACGGGTGCCAGCTGTCCAGGTCGGGGAAGTCGCGTGCCATCAGCTCCGCATCGGCCAGGCCGGCGGACGCATCGTCCTCGGTGTAGCGCGCGATCGCGCAGGCTTGTTCGACCGTGGCCTCCAGGCTGGATTCGTGCAGGTCGGCGGTGCTGGCACTGCCCTTGCGCTGCCCGAAATACACGGTCACGGCGATGCCGCGATCGTTGGAGGACTCGACCGTCTCCACCTCGCCCATGCGCACCGAGACGTTGAGCCCGCGCTCCTCGCTGCAGCTGACCTCCGCCTGGCTGGCCCCGAGCGCGCGAGCGCGCGCCAGCAGCCGCTGGGAAATGTCCGCAAGGCGGTCCAGCCGCTGCTGGCTGTCGTCACTGCGCGCGATGTCGTTCACGTGTGGCACCTCGAGAAAGTGGATTGTCCGATGTCGGAAAAGTAGTGCCGGCGGACGGGTTGCCGGCGGGGATGCGCGCAGATGACGGGCACTCCCCGGTCGAAGCCGAGAACCTGAAAGCCGCGAAGGACGCGCCGTGCCGGGGGTAGCGCGACAAGCGGCACATGGATGTGCCGCGCGCGAGTGTGGGCAGGAAGCCCACCCGAGCGGAAAGCGATACACGCGGCAGGGCGCGGCCCCTTCCTGAGCCGACGACACCGCCCCGCCGAAGCCGCAAACCCGAAAGCCGCGAAGGACGCGCCGTGCCGGGGGTGTCGCGACAAGCGGCACAGGGATGTGCCGCGCGCGAGTGTGGGCAGGATGCCCACCCGAGCGGAAAGCGATACACGCGGCAGGGCGCGGCCCTTCCTGAGCTGACGACACCACCCCG
>JBQGEI010000335.1:0-1971 GCA_052039535.1 Pseudoxanthomonas sp. | reverse complement strand
GGGTGAGGTTGTGGCGGATCGCGGTCATCGTGTCCTGCAGCACCCGGCGCCGCCGCACGTCCATGTGCACGTCGCCGGCGGCCAGCGGCGTCATCCTCAGTGCGGTGGACAGCTCCAGCAGGCGCGACAGGCGCGCGGCATCGTCCTGCTCGCGGTGCAGTTCCACCGCCAGATACGCACGTTCTCCGAACACCTGCTGCAGCCAGCGGCCCTGGGCCGGGTCCGGATCGGTGCCCGGCAGCCACAGCGCGAACAGCCCGCAATCGGCGTGGCCGCGCGCGGGGCGGCCTGCCGTGGCCAGCAGGTCCGGTTCCGCCGACGCTGGCCGCGTCTTCCCGTCCGCGCTACCCGACCGTGAGCCGGCATGGGCGGACGGGCTGCCGGCCGTGTCCTGCGGCCGCTCCAGCGGGCAGGCCTGGCCCACCACCCGCTCCAGCTCCGCGCGTGTGAGCCGGTAACTGCCCTTGGTGGCGTTGCGGCGGGCGATGGTGATCAGCTCGCATAGGCGGGTGTAGCCGTCGCGGTCCTGCACCAGCAATACGCAGCGCAGCCCGCACTCCAGCGTCAGCTCGCTGCCGACCACCAGCTTCACCCCGGTGGCGCGCGCCGCTTCCCAGGCGCGGACGATGCCGGCCAGCGAGCACTCGTCGGTGATCGCCAGGGCCTCGTAGCCGCACTGCGCCGCGCGGGCGAACAGGTCCTCGGCGCTGGAGGCCCCGCGCAGGAACGAGAACTCGGACAGGCAATGCAGCTCGGCATAGGCCGGCAGACCATCGGTGGCCAACACGTCGTCATCGTTGGCCGCCTCGCCTGCACGTGGATCACGCTGGCCCAGGCGCCAGGCCACCTGGCGGAAGCGCGGCACGCGCGCGCCGGGGGTCTCGCGGTCCACACCATCGATGGCGTCGTCCCAGCTCATGCGAACCAGCCGTGCAGCATCCAGCCGCCCTCGCGCGCGCCGGCGGCGCGGAACGCCCAGGCCCGCTGGCCTCGACTGGTGCGGACCACGTAGTAGTCGCGACGCACGTCGCCATCGTCCCACCAGCCACTCTCCAGCCGCTCCGGGCCGGACAGCACCTGCAAGCGTGCGTCATGCAGCGGCACCGGTTCGGGCAGCAGCCAGGCCGGGCGCGGTGGACGCGGTGGCGCGGGCGGCGGCGTGCCGGCATCGCCTTCGAGCCTGCGCCAGGCACGCTCCGGGCGCGGATCGCCCTGGGGCGCCACCCGGTACACCGCGCCATCGCCCAGCCGCGCACGCAGGCGCTCGCGCAGCTGGGGCCAGTCCAGGGTCTGGGCCGAGCGCTGGGCGAACAGGTCCTGCACGGCCGGCACGAACGGCGGCAGGTGCCGGGCCAGCAGGCGCATACCCACCACCGGCCGGGCGATTTCCACCCGCTCCAGGCGTCCGCGCGCCAGTTCGAACAGCATCGCCGGGCTGCGTTCGGGCGCCAGCAGGCCCACTTCCACGTCGCTATGGCCGTGCTCGTGTTCCAGGCGCAGCACGAAGCGCTGCACCCCGCCGTCGCGGATGGACAGGTAGGTGCACAGGTCGCCGACCAGGCGCCGCAGGGGGAACAGCAGCGCGGTGTGGGTGTCCACCTCGTAGCCCAGTTCCACCCGCTCGTCGAAATGCTCCGGTGGCTGGTAGCACTCCAGCGGGTCGTCAGCCTCCCCGTAGAGCTTCTGCAGGTGTTCCAGCAGCGGCTGGCCGAAACGGCGGCGCAACGCGTCCGAGGGCAGCGCGCGCAGCTGGCCCAGGGTACGGATGCCCATGCGTTGCAGGCGGGTCCCGGCGTCGTCCGGCAGCACCGCGCGCCGCACCGGCACCCGGTCCAGCAGAGGGGGCAATGCGCTGGCTTCCATCACCGCCATGCCGTCGCGCAACCCCGCCAGCACCCGCGCCGCACGCGCGGTCGGCGCCAGGGCGATGCGGTGGCGGAACCCCAGCTGTTCCAGCTCGCCGCGCAGGCG
>JBQGEI010000334.1:0-4733 GCA_052039535.1 Pseudoxanthomonas sp. | reverse complement strand
CCCGGGGCCGGGGCCGCGGCCCATGCCGCCTCGCATCTTCCAGGAGCGCTGCACGTCGACCTGGATGGCGACCTGTCCGACCACGCGGTGACCGGCCAGGGCCGCCACCCCTTGCCCGACGCCGCAGGGTTCGCGCGCCGGGTAGGCGGGTGGGGTATCGGCCCGCAGCACCAGGTGGTGGTCTACGACGCCGGCGACGGCAGCATGGCGGCCGCGCGGGCCTGGTGGCTGCTGCGGCTGCTTGGCCACGACCGGGTCGCGGTGCTTGACGGCGGCCTGGCCGCATGGCGCCAGGCGGGGCTTCCCGAAACCGACATGCCTGCCACGCCCGCGTCGCTGCCGCCGTATCCGTCGACCGGCTTCGATCCGGCCCGCATCGCGACCGCCGCCGACGTTCTTGCGAGGCTGGGCGAGGCGCCGGGATGGTTGCTCGACGCACGCGGAGCGGAGCGTTTCGCCGGCAAGGTCGAGCCGATCGATCCGGTCGCCGGGCACGTGCCCGGCGCGGTCAACCGGCCGTTCACCCTGAACCTGCGCGATGGCCGCTTCCGTCCCGCCGCGGAACTGCGGGCCGAGCTGGTGCCGCTGCTCGGCGGCCATCCGCCAGGGGCGACGGTGCTGATGTGCGGCTCCGGGGTCACCGCCTGCCACCTGCTGCTGGCGATGGAGCATGCCGGGCTGCCCGGCGCGCGGGTGTTTGCCGGCTCCTGGAGCGGCTGGATCGCCGATCCGGCCAGGCCGGTGGCGCGCAGCGCCTCGTGAGCGCGCCGGCGGCGACCGCCGGCGCGCCAGCCGTGCGGCGCGTCAGATCATCACGCCACCGGCCACCTCCACGCGCTGGGCGTTGATCCAGCCGGTGCCCGGTGCCAGCAGCGCGGCAACCACCCCGCCGATGTCGTCCGGCAGGCCGACCCGCCCCAGCGCGGTGCCGGCTGCGATCATGGCGTTGAGGTCCTGGTCGTCACGCACGTGGCCACCACCGAAGTCGGTCTCGATCGCGCCGGGGGCCAGGGTGTTGACCCGGATCCGGCGCGCACCCAGCTCGCTGGCCAGGAACCGGGTGAGGACTTCCACGCCGCCCTTCATCGCCGCGTAGGCCGAGAAGCCGGGCATGGTGAAGCGCGCCAGCCCGCTGGACACTTTGAGGATGCGGCCGCCATCGGCGATCAGCGGCAGCAGCGCCTGGGTCAGCAGGTAAGGGCCCCTGAGGTGGATCCGGTACATCTGGTCCAGCTGCGTGGCGGTGGTTTCCGCGAACGGCGCCACCACACCACTGCCCGCGTTGTTGACCAGATGGTCGAGGGTTTGGCGGCCCCAGCCGCCGAGCACTCCGCGTACCTGTGCGGCAAACGCGGGAAAGCTGTCGGCGTCCTCGACGTCCAGCGGCAATACTGCCGCGCGGCGGCCGATGGCGCGGAGCTCGCCGGCCAGATCCTCGGCTTCCTCGGCCCGACTGCGGTAGGTCAGGACCAGGTCGTGGCCGTCGCGGGCCAGGTGCAGGGCGGCAGTGCGGCCCAGGCCGCGGCTGGCGCCGGTGACCAGGGTGATGGGGGCGCGCTGGGTGTCCATGGGCTTACTCCTGTGGTGGCGGGACCTGCACAGGCTATTGGTCGGCAACCGGGTGATAAACTCGTCGCCGATGGTTTCTTTGTTCGTTTGAAGTGAACAGTAATGGACCAGGTCGAGCACTACCGGATCTTCGTGCGCGTCGCCGAGCTGGGGGGCTTCACCCGCGCCGCCGAAAGTCTCGGCCTGCCCAAGGCCAGCGTGTCCAGCGCGGTGCGCCGGCTGGAGTCCGCGCTTGGTGCCCAGCTGTTCCACCGCACCACCCGTCGGGTGCAGTTGACCGGCGACGGCGCCGTGTTCCTGGAGCGTTGCCGCGACTTCCTGGGCGAGGCGGAGGAACTGCACACGATGTTCCGCCAGGAGTCCCGGCAGCTGGCCGGCCGGGTGCGGATCGGCATGTCAGGCGGCATGGCCCGGCAACTGGTGCTGCCGCAGCTGGGGGCGTTCCTGCAGGCGCATCCGGGGCTGCAGGTCGAGCTGGGTGCGGGCGAGCGCCGGGTGGATGTGGTGCGCGAGGGCTACGACTGCGTGGTCCGTACCGGCGACGTGGCCGATCCGAGCCTGGTCGCGCGGCGGTTGGGCATGGCGCCGGTCGTCAGCTGCGCCAGCCCCGGCTACCTGGCCCGGCACGGGACACCCCGAAGCCTGGAGGAGCTGGCCGGGCACCACCTGGTGGAGTTCGCCGTGGCCTTCGGGCAGAAGCGGGAAGGTTTCGAGTACCCGCTGCCGGGCGGGGGCCATGCCAGCCTGGAGATCCCGGTGGCGATCACGGTCGACAACGGAGAGGCCTACGTGGGTGCGGCGGTCGCCGGGCTGGGGCTGATCCAGTTGCCGCGCTTTGCGGTGCGCGAGGCGCTGGCCGCGGGCCGGCTGGTCGAGGTGCTGCCTGAACTGCCGGCCGCGCCGATGCCGGTCAGCCTGCTGTACCCGTTGCAGCGGCACGTGCCGCGCCGGGTACGCGAGGTGATGGACTGGCTGGCGGCCGTGCTGGCGCCGCACCTGGAGCCGGGGGCGGGCTAGGCCACGCCCCCGGCCTTGCCGAGCCGGGCCAGCAGCGCGCGCAGCCCGGCCTGGGTGTCCGGCTCGTACCAGCCCTCGACGAAGCGCTCCAGGTGCAGGGTTTCCGGGTCCAGTGCGCGTACCAGATCGGCACGGGCCAGCGCGCGGGTCTGCAGCATGGGCGCGCGCGGCAGCCGCAGCAGCGACTCCAGCCAGGCCCTCGCGCGCGGCACCACCTCTTCCACTGCAACCACCTCGTCGACCAGGCCCATGGCCAGCGCCTGCTCGGCCGGCACCATCGCGCCGGCGACCAGCAGGCGTTCGGCGCGATGGGGGCCGACCACCCGGCGCATCAGCTGCTGCGCACCATCGGGAACCGCCAGGCCGACCTGGGTCTCGTTCATGCCGATGGCGAACGGGCGCGCAGGGTCTGGCGAGCGCGCCATTACCCGGTAGTCGCAGCACAGCGACAGCACGCAGCCCCCGGCCGGTGCATGGCCGGTGATCGCGGCCACCACCGGGATGCGCAGTCCCGCCAACGCGCGCGCGGCACCGAAGAACGCGCCCCAGGCCGCCTGCAGCGCATGGCGGTCCTCGCCCAGCGCCATCAGGCAGGGGACGTCCAGGCCGGCGGAGAAGATGCCCGGCGCGCCGGAGAGCACGACCGCATCCATGTCGTTGGCCACGGCGTTTTCCAGGCCGGCGATCAGCGCCCGGCACAGGGCTGGATCCAGCGCGTTGACCGGCGGCCGCGCCAGGCGCAGCTCGCGGATGCGGCCATGGTCGATGCACTCGACGGGGGTGTTCATGGCGGTCCGGGACTCGGCTCAGGGGACAGCTATGATAGGGGCATGAACACTATGCGCCTGCTGACGGCGGCCCTGCTGGCCGCGCTTGCCACTGTCCCCACCATGGTCGCGGCCCAGGCCCCGGCCAAGACCGCCAGCTGCGTGCAGGTGGACCACGGCTGGGTCCGCCTGCCGCCCGCCCCGGTTCCGATGCTGGCCGGCTTCGGTCACATCCACAGCCAGTGCCCGACGGCGCAGGCGGTGGTGTCGGCGCGCAGTCCATACTTCGGCGAGGTCACCGTGCACGAGACCACCGTGGTGGACGGGGTGAGCCGCATGCGCGAGATCGAACAGCTTCCGCTGCCCGCCGGTGCCCATGTCGAGCTTGCGCCGGGCGGCCTGCACCTGATGCTGATGCGGCCGGAGTCGCCGGTCAGCGAAGGCCAGGAGATTCCGCTGGTGCTGGTGCTGGGCGACGGCAGCGAGCTGCACACTATGCTGGTGGTGCGCAAGGCCGCACCGGTCGACGCGGCCCACCAGCCCGGCGCACACCTCGGCCACCATCACTGAGCCTGGCGCCGCCAGCACGCCTGAGCAGACATGCCGCCTCCGGGCGGCATGTCTGCTTCTGCGGGGCCGGAAACACACCGCCCCGCGCAGGGCGGGGCGGGAAGACGGAAGCGGGCGCGGTCAGGTCGCCGCGGCGCGGATCGCGTCGGGCAGCGGTGCGCTGCGGCCGGTGCGGGTATCCATCCACACCACCACGACGTTGCCGTCCGAGTACAGGACGCGTTCGTCCTTCTGGTCAACGATGCGGTGGCCGATGGTCACGCTGCTGGTGCCAAGCCGCTCGACGAACAGCTCCACGACGATGTCGTTGGGCCACACGATCGGCGCGCGGTAGTTGACGTTGGTGGCCGCCACCACCGGCGCGATGGCGTCGGTCATCGCAACCCCTGGCACGCCCTGCATCCAGCGTACGCGCGCTTCCTCCAGGTAGGAGATGTACTTGGCGTTGTTGACGTGGCCCATGGCGTCCATGTCGCGCCAGCGCACGCTGATCGGCACGCGCGCCAGCTGGCGCGGCTGCGGGGTGGGGGTGATGTCGCTCATGCGGTCTTGGCCTTGGTCTTCTTTGCGGGCGCCTTCCTGGCCGCCTTCTTCGCGGTCGCGTTCTTGCGCGGCGGCAGCACCGGATCCTTCTTCACCGCCGCCGGCTTGCTGGCGGGTGCCGCCGCCGAGTCCGGCAGCAGCTTGGCCAGGAAGCGGCCGGTGTGGGACGCCGGGTTGGCGGCGATGTCTTCCGGCGTGCCGGTGGCGATGATCTGGCCACCACGGTGGCCACCCTCCGGACCCAGGTCCACCACCCAGTCGGCGGTC
>JBQGEI010000333.1:0-3761 GCA_052039535.1 Pseudoxanthomonas sp. | reverse complement strand
GAGCCTGACCCCCGCGCTGTGTTCGCGCCTGCTGCGCCCGGCCGGCCCGGACCGGGTGATCCCGCCGTGGGAGCGCCTGGGCGAGATGCTGTTCGGCGGACTGCGGCGTGCGTACCTGCATTCGCTGGACCGCAGCCTTGCCCGGCTGCCGCTGGCGCTGTGCGCGCTGCTGGCGACGGTGGCACTCAACGCGTGGCTGTTCGCCAAGGTGCCCAAGGGCACGGTGCCGCAGCAGGACACCGGCCAGCTGCGCGGCTTCGTGCGCGGTGACGACGGCCTGTCCTTCCAGGTCATGCAGCCCAAGATCCAGGCCTACCGCCAGTACCTGATGGAGGATCCGGCGATCGAGGACATCGCCGGCTATCTCGGCGGCGGCACCGGGGTGAACAACGGCTACATGATGATGCAGATGAAGCCGCTGTCCGAACGCGGGGTGTCCAGCCGGGAAGTCATCGACCGCCTGCGCGAGGGGCTGCCGCGCGTGCCCGGGGGCAACCTGTGGTTCTGGGTCGACCAGGACATCCGCATCGGCGGCGGCAACAACGACGGCAACCTGGACCTGCAGCTGCTGGCCGGCGACATCGCCCCGTTGCGCGAGTGGACGCCGAAGGTCCGCGAGGCGCTGGCCGCCCTGCCCCAGCTGGTGGACGTGGAGTCCAGCGGCGACGAGGGCATGCGCCAGGTGCAGCTGGAGATTGACCGCGAGGCCGCCGCGCGCCTGGGCGTGGACATGCGCATGGTCGGCACCGTGCTCAACAACTCCTTCAGCCAGCGCCAGGTGGCCACGCTGTACGACAGCCTCAACCAGTACCGGGTGGTGATGGAGCTGGACCCGCGCCACACCTCCTCCCCGGAGACCCTGGGGCAGGTCCACGTGATCGGCGCGGACGGCCGCCGCGTGCCGCTGTCGGCCATCGCGACCTGGGGCTACGGCATGGCGCCGGACCGGATCCAGCACAACGCGCAGTTCGTTTCGACCCGCATCAGCTTCGCCCTGGCCCCGGAGGTGACCCTGGGCGAGGCCACCGCCGCGATCGAACAAGCGATGACGCGGATCATGCTGCCGACCGAGGTGCAGGCGCGCCTGGGCGACGAGGCCGGCAGCCTGCAGGCGCTGCGCGACCGCCAGGTCTGGATGATCCTCGGCGCGGTGCTGGCGGTGTACCTGGTGCTGGGCGTGTTGTACGAGAGCTACATCCAGCCGCTGGCGATCCTGTCGATCCTGCCTTCGGCCGGCATCGGGGCGCTGGTGGCGCTGCTGGTGTTCGACGGCGAGCTCAACCTCATCTCGCTGCTGGGCCTGTTCCTGCTGGTGGGCGTGGTGATGAAGAACACCATCCTGATGGTCGACTTCGCGCTGGCCGCGCAGCGTGAGGGGCAGACGGCGCGCGCGGCGATCCTGGAGGCGGCGAAACTGCGCTTCCGCCCGATCCTGATGACCAGCGTCGCCGCGCTGCTGGGCATGCTGCCATTGATGCTGGCCACCGGCGAGGGCTGGGAGATGCGCCGTCCACTGGGCATCGCGATCGTCGGCGGCCTGCTGGTCAGCCAGGTGCTGACGCTCTACACCACGCCGGCGGTGTTCCTGGCGCTGGACCGGCTGCGCGAACGCGTGGCGCGACGGGCGCAGGCACGGGCTTCTTCGGCGGCCTGATCTGTGCGACTGCGCGGATGGCGGTCCGTCGGCGCAGGCTTCGGGGCGGTGACCGGTCCCGGTGTCCATGACGCCGTCCGCGTGTGGCTCGGTCTGGCGCAGCCGGGTAGCCAAGGCATAAAGCGTCGGCTTCGGCCGGGGGCCGTCGCACTCCGGGTATCCAGGTCACCGCTCGGGCGCACGTCCATGTGCGCACTCGCGGCCGCGGCACGTCCCTGTGCCGCTTGCCCTGGATACCCGGACTGCGACGTCCTTCGCGGCGTTGCGGGCGTGGGCTTCCATCAAGCGGACGGCCCACGCATTGGCTCTGGATCTGCACGTGCGGATCGCGGATCGCGGCGACAGGACACAGCCAACGAGGCTGCCTGTCCACGCCGTTGGCCGGAAGCCGTCAAGGCATGCGGCCATTCTTCAAGACCAAGCCACGCCCTCAACGCCCCAGCAGACGCGATGCAGCGGGTGGGTCCTGGCAGCGGCACATGGATGGGCCGCGGTAGCGAGGTCGTACAGGGCCGTGCGCCCGAGCGGCCAGGACCCGCCCGCTGTATCGCGGCACCCTCCGAAGCCCACCGCGCCAAGGCCCTTGCTGTTGCTTTGCTGTTGCTTTGCTGTTGCTTCGCTGTTGACGTTGCTTCGCTGTCGCGGCTGCGTAGCCGTCGCGGCGACCGGGCCCACAAGCTACGCCAGCGGCTCCCATGGCGCGTGCGCCGCTGCCGTCGCAAGCAACGCATCCAGCTCCGGCACCTCGCCAAAGGCCACAGCATCGATCGCGGCGACGCGCTGCAGCCCGTTGGCGTTGACCGCGAACGCCGCGGCGAAACCAGGCAGTTCCGCGAGCGTCACCGGCTGCATCTGCTGCGTGACGCCCCCGGCTTCCAGGCCCGCCTGCAGCAGGCGTTCCGCAGTCCCCCGCAACGCCGGCCCTTGCGGCCAGATGACGCCCTGCCCGTCCCAGAAGCCGGTATTCCAGACCGTGCCCTCCACCACCCGCGCCGAACCGCCCGCACCGTCGACGAACAGCGCGTCGTCGTAGCCGGCCTGCAATGCCAGTCGGCGATGCTGGAACAGCGGGAAGGTGGCCACATGCTTGAGATGCGGGAACGGCCGCACGAACGCGGCACTGCGCACGCGGATAGGGGTGCGCGCCGGAGGCACCGGCGTGGTCGCCGCGACCAGTACGTCCGGCTGCAACGCGCGCAGCGGCTGGCGATGGTCGAAGCCACGCGCGAACACGGTCACCCGCAGCGAGCAGTCGCCGCCCTGGGCCGCGGCGGCCTGTGCCATCCACGCGCGCAGCCGGATTTCGTCCAGCGGGGCGTCGAACAGCTCGGCATTGCCCTGGCGCAGGCGCGCCAGGTGCAGGCCCAGGCCGGGCGCGCGTCCGCCGCGCACCTGCAGCGAGGTGAAATGGCCGTAGTTGACCTGCGCCAGCGCGCGCAGCCCGTCGGGCTCGGAAGCGGCCGGCCGGCCGGTGAGCAGATACGTGGCCGCTGCCTGCACCTTCGCCTCCCCGGTCATCGCTGCAACGGTACGGCGGCACGTGCCGCCGGCCTGCGGCTCAGCGGAACGGCATCCCGCCGCGTCCGCCCATGCCACCCATCATGCCTTGCAGGCCGCGCATCATGCCCTTCATGCCGCCGCGGCCCATCTTGGACATCATCTTTTCCATCTGCTGGTACTGCTTGAGCAGCTTGTTGACGTCCGCCGGGGTGGTGCCGGAACCACGCGCGATGCGGGCGCGGCGCGAGCCGTTGAGCAGCCCCGGGTTGCGGCGCTCCTTCGGCGTCATCGAGCCGATGATGGCCATCATCCGCGGCACCTCGCGGCTCTGCGAAACCTGCTGCTTGAGGTGCTCGGGCACCTGGCCCAGGCCCGGCAGCTTGTCGATCAGGCCGGCGATGCCGCCCATGTTCTGCATCTGCTCGAGCTGGTCGCGCATGTCGTTGAGGTCGAACTTCTTGCCCTTGGCGACCTTGGCGGCCAGCTTGGCGGCCTTCTCCTGGTCGACGTTCTGCTCGACCTGCTCCACCAGCGACAGCACGTCGCCCATGTCGAGGATGCGGCTGGCGACGCGGTCGGGGTGGAACACGTCCAGGCCGTCGGTCTT
>JBQGEI010000332.1:0-2711 GCA_052039535.1 Pseudoxanthomonas sp. | reverse complement strand
GCAGCGGTGGCCCCGGCACCGGTGGAAGCGCCGGAAACGCCGGCCGTGGCCCCGGCGTTCGCCCCTGCGCCCGCCGCCGCACCCTCCGCCCCCGCTGCGGCGGCCGCCGCGGGAAGCCAGGTAACCGAAGCCGAGGACTGGCAGCAGCGGGTGGCCGCCTGCGAGCTCATCGGCCCGGCCCGGCAGCTTGCCTCGCACACCGCCTTCGTCAGCCACGCCGATGGCGTGCTGGTGCTGGCGCTGGACCCGGGCTTCGAATACCTGCGCAGCGAGCGCTCGCTGGCGGCGCTGTCGGCGGCCCTGGCCGGCCCGCTGGGCGAGGCGCCGCGGATCGTGATCCAGGCCGGCGCGGCGCCGGCGGAGACCCTGCACCAGCGCAAGGACCGCGAGCGCGATTCGCGCCAGGCCGCGGCCGAAGAGGCCTTCCTCAATGACCCGACGGTACGCCGTCTGGTCGAACAGCACGGCGCCCGCGTGGTGCCGGACTCCATCAGACCCGTAGAAGAGAACTGAACATGCGCGGCAATATCGCCCAGCTGATGCAACAGGCGCAGAAGATGCAGGAGAACCTGCAGCGCGCCCAGGAAGAACTGGCCCAGCTCGAGGTCACCGGCAGCGCCGGCGGCGGCATGGTCAGCATCACCCTCACCGGCACCAAGGAGTGTCGCAAGGTGCGCATCGACCCCAGCCTGCTGTCCGACCAGGAGATGGTCGAGGACCTGGTGGCGGCCGCCTTCAACGACGCCTCCAACAAGATCGACGCCGAATCCAAGGCCAAGATGGCCGCCGCCTCGGCGGGCATGCCGCTGCCGCCGGGAATGAAGCTGCCGTTCTGAGGCCGCTGCCGCCGTCGCTGCGTGCCGGGGCGATGGCACGGTGCCGGTCACGCCGGCGCCGGCTCCGCCTGGCCTGCCTTGCCCGGGCGCGATCGCGGCCCGCCCGTTCTCCCGCAACCGCCGCCCCGTCGCGCCCCCTGACCGAATGCTCCTAGACCAGCTCATCGAGGCCTTCCAGGTGCTGCCTGGCGTGGGCCGCAAGAGTGCCCAGCGCATGGCCTACCACGTGCTGGAGCGTGGCCGCGAGGGCGGCCGGCGGCTGGCCTCGGTGCTGGCCGAGGCGGTGGAGCGCATCGGCCATTGCAGCCAGTGCCGGGATTTCAGCGAGGACCCGCTGTGCGCGGTGTGCGCCAGCCCCTCGCGCGAGCGCCAGCAGCTGTGCGTGGTCGAGACCCCCGCCGACCGGCTGGCGATCGAGACCGCCACCGGCTACCGCGGGCTGTACTTCGTGCTGCAGGGCCGGTTGTCGCCGCTCGATGGCGTGGGCCCGCGCGAACTGGGGCTGGAGGCACTGGCCGCGCGCCTGGCCACCGGCGAGGTCAGCGAGGTGATCGTGGCCACCAGCGCCACCGTCGAGGGCGAGGCCACCGCCCACTACCTGGCGCAGCTGGCGCGCCAGCACCAGGTGCGGCCCAGCCGCCTGGCCCAGGGCCTGCCGCTGGGCGGCGAGCTGGAATACGTGGATCGCGGCACCCTCTCGCACGCGTTCGGAACCCGCGGCGAGATGACCGGCTGAGGCCGGCCACCCGGCGGCCGGCAAGGCGGGGCATCGCGCGCCTGCGCATCCGCGGCCCGACGCGCTACCCTCGGCCGCTGCCGCGCCGGGCGTGCCGTCCGTGCGATGGCGTTTCCTCCACTGCCGCCGCGAGCCCATGTCGACCATCTTCAGCAAGATCATCAACCGCGAGATCCCGGCCACCATCGTCTACGAGGACGAGGACATCCTCGGGTTCCAGGACATCGCGCCGCAGGCGCCGGTGCACGTGCTGTTCATCCCGAAGAACGAGGTCATCCCGACCCTGGACGACGCCCGCCCGGAACACGCCCAGCTGCTGGGCCGGCTGATGCTGGCGGCGGCCGGGTATGCGCGCCGCGAGGGCCTGGCCCAGGATGGCTACCGGGTGGTCATGAACTGCCGCGAGCACGCCGGGCAGACCGTGTTCCACGTCCACCTGCACCTGCTGGCCGGCGCACCGCTGGGGCACTTCGGCGCCTGAGGCGGCTCTCCCCGGATGCGGCCTGCGGCCTTGTCCGGGCCACACGCGGGGCGGTCGCCGGCATGCGCGCCGCGAGGGCTCCGGGCGGGGGCGGCTACCGGGTAGTGATGGGCTTCCGGAGTGGTGATGGACTTCGGCGAGCTGCCGGGCAGATGAGCTCGCGAGCATGCCGGGCAGACCGTGTTTCGTGTCCACCTGCACCTGCTGGCCGGCGCACCGCTGGGGCACTTCGGCGCCGGAGCGGCTCTCCCCGGATGCGGCCTGCCGCCTTATCCGGGCTACACGCCGTCCCCGGATGCGGCCTTCGGCCTTGTCCGGGCTACACGCCGTCCCCGGATGGGGCCTGCGGCCTGATCCGGGCTCCACCTGGCGCGGCCGGCATGCGCGCCGCCAGGGCCTGGCCGCCAGGTTCCGGGCCCCGGAACACGAACGCCGCCCGGGGGCGGCGTTCGTGCGTGTCATGTCGGACCGCGGTGCGGGCCGGGCGGGCGGTCACCACCACCAGCCGCGGTACGGCCCCCAGTAAGGACCCCAGTACGGGCGCGGCGGCGGGACCACCACGTCCACCTCGCGCACCTCGGGCCACAGGTAGACCACGTCGGCGGCCAGCTGTGGCAGGCGGTAGTCGTACTCGCCGATGCGCACGCTCTCGGTGCCC
>JBQGEI010000331.1:0-2496 GCA_052039535.1 Pseudoxanthomonas sp. | reverse complement strand
CCAGATGGTCCAGCGGCAGCGCGGCGAACGCGGCGCCCACCTCGGCCCCGCCCTGGGCCACGGCGACGCGCTCGGCCGGGAACACCCCATCCAGCAGTTCGCGCAGGAAGCGCGAGGTTGCCGGGGTCGACTCGGACGGCTTGAGGAAAACATGGTTACCGGCGGCGATCGCCGTGGCCAGCGGCACCAGCGCCAGGTTCACCGGGTAGTTCCAGGGCGAGATCACCCCGACCACGCCCAGCGGCTCGTTGCGCAGCTGGGCCCGCGCAGGCCACAGCCGCCAGCCCGCGGAGACCCGGCGCGGCCGCATCCAGGCGCGCAGGTGGCCGAGCATCATGTCGATGGTCGCCAGCACCGGCATGCCGTCGGCCAGCAGGCTTTCGTGGCGCGGACGGTGGCCGAAGTCGGCGGCGATCGCCTCGACCATGCGCGGCAGCCGCGCCTTCAGCGCCGCGCGCAGGGCGCGCAGGTCGTCGCGACGCTGGTCATGGCCGGGCTTGCGTGCCTGCCAGGCGGCGCGCAGCGCGTGCAGGGCCGGGGCGAGGTCGGCCACCGGCGTGGCGGGGTCGCCGGGCGGCGGCGTGGCGGCGGAAACGGGGTCGGCGTGCATGCGACCCAGTGTAGGGGGGGCCGCGTGCGCGCCTACAATGCGCCGCATGCACACCACGCCCAACCTGCGCCCCTACCTCGACCACCGGCCCGTGCTGGGGCAGCGCGTCTACCTGGACCCGGCCGCCACGATCATCGGTGACGTGGCGCTGGGCGACGACGTCTCGGTCTGGCCCGGCTGCGTGCTGCGCGGCGACGTCAACCACATCCGCGTCGGCGCGCGCAGCAACATCCAGGACGGCACCATCGTCCACGTCAGCCACCACAGCCCGTTCAACAAGGCCGGCCACCCGACCCTGATCGGGCAGGACGTCACCATCGGCCACGGCACGATCATCCATGCCTGCACCATCGAGGACCTGTGCCTGGTCGGCATGGGTGCCTGCATCCTCGATGGCGCCACGGTGAGGAAGTACGGCTTCCTCGGGGCCGGCGCGGTGCTGGGCCCCGGCAAGGTGGTCGGCGAGGCGGAGCTGTGGCTGGGCAACCCGGCGCGCTTCGTGCGCAAGCTCAGCGACCGCGACATCGAGAGCCTGCACTACTCCGCGGCCCACTACGTGCGGCTGAAGGACACCTACCTGGGCATGCCGCCAGCCGGCTGAGCCGGCGCGGTGGCCGCCTCCAGCGCCGCCAGGATCGCCATGGCCTCGTCGCGGCCGCCGCCGCACATCTCCGGGCCCGGGCGCAGGGAGGCGCACACCGCCGGCCGCTCCGGCCGCCCGAACAGGCGGCAGCGCAGGGCCGCGTCCAGCTGCGGGCACGGCATGCCGGCCGGCTTGCCGTGCGGCAGTCCGGGAATCGGCGAGGAAATCGACGGCGCGGTGCAGCAGGCGGCGCAGCCGCTGCGGCATGCGGACGCCGGGACGGGGCGCGGATGCATGGCGCCAGTGTAGGCGCCCGCCGCGCCCGGCTGGGCAATCCCGGCCGCGGCCGCTACAGTCGGCGACGGGGAAGGAGCGGGGAACCCATGCCACTGGCAGTCCGCCGGCAGGAGCGCCGGCCTTGAGCAGCAGCACCCGCGATGACGCCGCGGTGGCCGGCATGCGCCTGCTGGACACCTACCGCGAGGTGGTGACCCCCGAGGGCGTGCCCTTGCACCTGCCCGCCGCCGGCCCGGTGCCGCGCGCGCTGGCGTGGCTGGTCGACCTGGGCGTGCGCCTGGGCGTGCTGGGCGTACTGGGCACCGTCCTGGGCCTGCTCGGCGCGCTGGGCCACGGCGTCTACCTGGTCGGCGTGTTCGTACTGATGTGGGCCTGGCCGATCGCCTTCGAGGTGCTGTGGAACGGGCAGACGCCCGGCAAGCGCGCGCTCGGGCTGCGCGTGGTCGGCGGCGACGGCGCCCCGGTGGGCTGGCTGCCGGCGATCGTGCGCAACCTGCTGCGGACCGTGGACATCCTCCCGTTCGGCTATGCCGCCGGCCTGGTCAGCTGCCTGTGCGACCGCCACGGCCGCCGCCTCGGCGACCTGGTCGCCGACACCCTGGTGGTGCACGTGCCGCCGCGGGCCACCGCGGCGGTGGTGCCGGCGGTGCCGGCGCTGGCCGCGGGGCAGCCGCTGCGAGCGGACGAGCAAGCGGCGATCGTGGCCTTCGGCGAGCGCGCCGCGCACCTGCCGCCGGGCCGGCAGCTGGAACTGGCCGGCCTGCTGCAGCCGCTGACCGGTGCCAGCGGCACCGAAGGCGTGCGCCGCCTGTACGGGATCGCCAACGCCTTGCTGGGGCGGCGATGAAGCAGGAGCAGTTCGTCGCCCGCCACCAGGCCGAATGGGACGCCCTGGAGCACTGGCTCCGGCAGCGTGCCGGCCGCGGTGCCGGAGCGCCAGAAGCCCCCGCGCCAGGGCTGCCCGATGCGGCCATGCCTGCCCGCTACCGGCGCCTGTGCCAGCAGC
>JBQGEI010000330.1:0-8564 GCA_052039535.1 Pseudoxanthomonas sp. | reverse complement strand
CGACCGCTATCCGGAACTGGTGGCGTTCGACGGCCGTCCGTGGAACTTCTACCTGTACGACGCCTACGGCCGTACCGTGTACTTCCGCTACACCCAGACGTTCTGATAGGCGTCTGTTGAAGCTGCAGAAGGAGGCCCCGGAAACGGGGCCTCCTTTTTTTTGCCCGGGGCCGGCTCCAGCAAGGCGGTGGCGCAGGGGTTGCCGTCCGCTTTGCGGTCACCGCGTGGTGCGCTTCCCTTGGCAGTCCCGCCTCCAGGCCGCATGCTTGCGCCATGCAAGACAATCCACCGCAGGTGCCGGCGCGGCACCAGGCCTGGTCCGAGTACTGGGCCAGCGGCACCCTCCATTCCTGCGCGACCAGCTACGGCGGCAACTATGCCGGGGCGATCGGCGGCTTCTGGGCTGACGCCCTGGGCCGGCTGCCGCCCGGAGCCCGCGTGCTGGACCTGGCCACGGGCAACGGGGCGATCCCCGCCCTGCTGTGGCGGTTGCATGGCGCCGCCGTGCAGGTCGATGCCGTGGACCTGGCCGCGCTTGCGCCGCGGTGGCTGGCGCCGGAGCACCAGGCCAGCATCCGCTTCCACGCGGGGGTGGACATCGAGGCCCTGCCTTTCGGGGACGCCAGCTTCGCGTGCGTCACCAGCCAGTTCGGCTTCGAGTACGCCGGGCGCGCAGCGGCGCTGGCCGAAGCCGTGCGGGTCGCCGGCATGGATGGCTGGATCCATCTGGTGATGCACCACCACTGCTCGCGCCTGGTCGAGGTCGGGCGCGAGGAACTCCGGCATCACCAGTGGCTCGGCTCCGAGGATGGCCTGCTGGCGGCCGCGCGCGCGGTCGTGCCGGTGCTGGCAGCGGTACGCGGTGGGTGCGCCCCGGATGCGGTGGCGCTGCAGACACGCGAGCGGTACAACCGGGCACTCGCCCGGATCGCCGACGAGGCCGCGGCGTCGCCCGCGCCGGACCTGCTGCTGGAGGCGCGCGAAGCGGTGCACGGCCTGGTCGCTGCCGTGGGGCCCGACCCGTGCCCCGTGCTGGACCAGCTCGACCGGCTGGCCGGCGAATGGGCGCGGGCGCGGCTGCGCAGCGCCGAGATGGTGGAGTGCGCACTCGACCGCGCCCAGCTGGAAGCGCTGGCCAACGCCCTGCGCCAGGCCCGCCCCCACTGGGACGTGGCGCTGGCGGAGCTGGCTCAGGCTGAGGGCGTGCTGGCCTGGGCGCTTTCGGCCGGCCCTTCCACGCCCGGGTAGGCGTCCGCATCCAGGGTGGCCAGCAGCGGCGCCAGCGCTTCGGCGTGCCTGCGCCAGCGGCCGATGGAGCGGGTGTAGATCGGCTGCCGTACCTGCCAGCGGCTCGGCGTCTGCACGCCGCGCTCGCTGCGGTGGAACTCCAGGCACGACGGATCCCATTCCAGGCCGGCAAAGGCCACCAGGCGGCGCGCCACCGGCTCCGGATCCAGCGCCAGTTCCTCGTACACCAGTTCCATCACCGGCAGCGGCAGCTGCGCCTGCCAGTGGCGCATCAGCCGGGTCTGCAGGTTGATGTAGTGGCCGATGTCGCCCAGGTCGGTGGCCAGGCGCTCGTCCAGGGCGAAGTTCTCCGCGTACACCGACACGGCGATGTCGCGCGGGTCGCGCCGGCACCAGATCACCCGGGCGCGCGGGAACAGCCGCGCCACCAGTCCGAGGTGGAAGAAGTTCAGCGGCGCCTTGTCGACCAGGCAGCGCGCCTGCGGCGGCGCCTTGCGGGTGGCCGCGCGCAGGTAGCGCGTGGCGGCCTCGGCCAGCAGGCCGGCAGGCACCGTGGCCGGATCGTCGGCCGGCAGCGTCGCTGCCAGCTGGTTGGCGATGAGCGCGATGTCGGGCAGTTCGCCGCATCCGTGGCCCAGCGGGTGGGCGGCCAGGATCTGCTCGGTCAGCGTGGTGCCGCTGCGCGGCATCCCGACGATGAAGAGCGGGCGCGGGTCATCGCTGCCGTATGCGCCCGGCCGCTGCAGCCGTTCGCGGGTCTGGGCCGAGACGATCGACTGCACCCGGCGCTGCAGTGCCGGCAGGTCCGGGCGGCCCGCCATCCGGCGGCGCGCGGCATTGGCCCTGTGCCATGCGTCCATCGCCTCGGCATGCTGGCCGCGGCCGTCCAGGACCTTGCCCAGTTCATATCCCAGCACCGCGCAGTCGGCGTCCGGCAGGCCCGGGCGCGACATGAGCGCCTGGCCGCGCGCGACGTCGTCCGGTTCGGCCCGGGCGCGGTCCAGGCCGAGGAGCCCGGCTGCCGGCAGCGCCCACTCCGGTCGCAGCGCCAGGGCGGACCGGTAAGCCTCCCGGGCCGCGTCGCGGTCTCCGATGTCCTCGGCGGTCTGGGCCAGGGCCATCCACAGGTCGCCGTCCGCGGGCATCCGCGCGGCGGCGGTCCGCAGCAGGGCCAGGGCCTCATCGTGCTCGCCGACACGGTTGCAGCTTTCGGCGGCCCGCATCTGCACGCCGCTGTCCCCGGGCTTCAGCGCGGCCAGCTCGCGCCACAGCGGCAGTGCGTCGTCCGGGTGGCCGGCGTGGAACTCCGATTCGGCCAGCGCCTCCAGGATGCCCGTGTGGGCTGGCGCGTACAGGCGCGCGCGACGCAGCGCGTGCAAGGCCTGGCCGTGCCGGTCCAGCCGCTGCAGCGCCAGGCCGAGCAGGTGCCAGCCCTGGGCATCGTCACGGCGCGGAGCCAGCTGCTGGAAGTGGGGCAGGGCCTCGGCGTGCCGCCCCTGGTGGGCCAGCAGGCTGGCGTACTGGAAGCGCAGGGCATCTTCGCGCGGGGCCAGATCGACCGCACGTGCCATCGCCGCCAGTGCCAGGTCCGGATCCAGCTGCAGAGCCGCGCGGGCGACCGCCTGCTGGGCCGCGGGATCGCGCTCGCCCACCCGCGCGGCGTCGTGCAGCGCCCGGCGCGCGGCGGCAGGGTCGGAAGGGGCGAGGGCATGCGCCTGTTGCAGCAGGCCTGCGGCCGGTCCGTGGACGGTCATGGGCGGGGCGGGATGCGGAGGGCAGGCATTATCGCTGCGCTGCAGGCGGGGCGCGAGGCGCCGGAGGAGGAATCAGAGTCCCTGCTCGTAACGCACGTAGGGCACGGTGCCTTCATCGGCATCCAGGCTGGCCGGGGCAAACGGGTTCTTGCCACGGGTGACGACGTTCTCGGCGCCCACGGTCAGCTGGCCGCTCCATGGCGTGCGCCAGGTCAGTCCCAGGCCCAGGCCTTCCCACTTGTTGCCGGGCTGGCCGTCGACTTCCACCACCCGGCCGATCACGTTCGCGCTGAACGGACCGTACCCGCCACCGACGCTCAGGGACTTGCTGTCCCAGCGGTTGGCCAGGCCCGGGGCGTCCGCCACCGGGACCAGGCGCGCGCGCGCATAGGTGCCGGCGATCGACACGTAGCCTTCCGCGCCGATCTCCTTCTGGCCGAAAACCTGCAAGTCGTTCTGCTCGACCCGACCGCCCCCTGCCAGCGCCGTGCCGGCGGCATCCGGTGCCAGCCATGCGGGCAGGCTGGCATTGCGCATGCTGCCGGCGGAGATGCCCAGGCGATTGCCCTGGCGGCCGACACTGGCGGTGGCGCCGAGGCGCCGCCCGCTGGTCTCGTGGTCGTTGCCCAGGCTCGCCAGCAGGCAGCGACTGGCCAGGCTGTTGATGCTTGCACCGCTGGTGCTGCTGCACAGCAGGCCCAGCGAATCCCCGGCACCCAGACCGAAGGCCGCGTCGAGCGATTCACTGCCGAAACGCCAGGTCGAGCCCGGCCGGTTGCCGCGTGCCGGCTCAAGCAGCAGCAGGGCCTCGACCTTGCCGCTGCCCTTGTTCCATACCGGAAGAACCGCCTGCTCCGCACCGCCCTGGCCGCGGGTCTGCGCATGCGCGCCCGTGGCCGCGATCAGCGCGGTCAACAGGAGGGCCAGCAATGGCGGGCGGCGCAGGGACATGGTCTTCCTTCAGACCCGGACCAGGCACGGGAGTTCCCGTGCGGTCGGAACCGGCATCGTATGGGATTTACAATTGGTTAACAAGCGCCGCTCCTTCCCCGGGACAGCTGGCTCGTCTGCGGACCATTACTGGAGCCGGTCCGGCGCCGGCGCGTTGGGCTGCGCCTGAGACCCGAACAATACTCCAATCCGGTCCCGCGGGAAGTGGTACTGGCGGCCGCAGAACTCGCAGCGCACCTCGACCGTGCCAGTGGCCTCGGCCGCGGCCAGGAACTCCTCTTCGCCCAGGCTGCGCAGCATGCCCTCCACGCGCTCCTGCGAGCAGGAGCAGCCGAAGGCGACCGGACGCTCTTCCAGCAGCTGCGGCTGCTCTTCGTGGAACAGGCGGTGCACCAGGTCCCGCGGCGCAGTGGCCAGCAGTTCGGTCTCGCCGAGGGTGTCGAACAGGGCGCCAGCGCGGTCCCAACCGTCGGCATCGCCCTCTTCGCCGGGCAGTTTCTGCAGCATCAGGCCCGCGGCGCGCGTGCCGTCGGCGGCCAGCAGCAGCCGCGTGGGCAGCTGTTCGGACTGGCGGAAATAGTCCTCGAACGCCTCGGCCAGCGAAGCGGCCCCGCCCAGGGCGACCAGGCTCTGGTAGCGCAGCGGCTCGCGCGGGTCCAGGCCCGGGTTCTCGATGGTCACCGCCAGCAGTGCGTCCTCGCCCAGCTGCGCCGGTGCCCGCGGTGCGTCCGCGCCGTCCTCCAGCTGCGCGATGCCGCGCACGGTACCGGCCGCGGTGCACTCGGCGAAAAGGGCGCGCAGGGCGCCACTGCCGCGGACCTGCACCGAAAGCCGGCCATCGACCTTCACATGCCCGGTGAACAGGGTCGCCGCGGCCACCGCCTCGCCCAGCAGCGAACGCGCGCCGGGGGGGTAGTCGGCATGGGACAGCAGCTCGCGCCAGCTGTCGGCCAGGCGGACGTAGACGCCGCGCACGCCGGCGGCCGGCAGGAGGAAACGGCCGCGGTGGTCGTCGTCATGGCTTGCGGGGGAGTGGTTTTCGGTATGCATCAGCACACAATGCGGGCGCCGCGCGGGGTTTCCAAGGCCGCGGGCTGAAGGCTCACGCGCGAGCCGCTACCATCTCCCGCGCACTCCGAACGACACGGGACCGCCGCCATCGCCACCCCCTCTTCCCGCCCCCGGGGCAGGCGTCGCCGCTGGCTGCGCATGCTGTTGCTGCTGCCCGTGCTGTTCGTGGCCTTCACCGCCCTGCAGGTACTGGTGCTGCGGTTCGTCGACCCGCCCACCTCGGCGTTCATGCTGGCGCGCCAGGCCGAAGCCTGGCGGGCCGGCGACTGGCGCTATCGCGTCGCCTACGACTGGCGCGACCTTGAGCGGATCGCCCCGTCGCTGCCGATGTCTGTGGTCGCCGCCGAGGACCAGAACTTCGCCACGCACCCGGGTTTCGACCTGGACGCCATCGGCAAGGCCATGGACAGCAACGCGCGTGGCGGGCGCACCCGCGGCGCCAGCACCATCAGCCAGCAGGTGGCCAAGAACCTGTTCCTCTGGCAGGGGCGCAGCTGGGTGCGCAAGGGGCTGGAGGCCTGGTACACCGTGCTGGTCGAGGCGCTGTGGCCCAAGCGCCGGATCCTGGAGGTCTACGTGAACACCGCCGAGTTCGGTGACGGCATCTACGGGGCGCAGGCCGCGGCGCGCAGCTACTGGCGCATCGACGCGGCACGGCTGTCCGACGCACAGAGCGCGCGCCTGGCCGCGGTGCTGCCGTCGCCGCGCCGCTACAGCGCGGTGCGCCCGGGGCCGTACGTGCAGCGTCGCGCGGCCTGGATCCAGCGCCAGGTCCGCCAGCTCGGCGGGCGCGCCTACCTCGACCAGCTCGAATGAGGCCCGCCGCGCCCGGCACCCGGTACGATGGCGCGATGGACACCCGCGCGCATGACCTCCTCACCGTGGTGGTGGCGTGCTTCAACGAAGCCGACTCGCTGCCGCTGCTGCATCCCCGCATCCGCGACGTGCTCGACGGGCTTGGCGACATCGAGGGGCGGGTGCTGTACGTGGACGACGGCAGCCACGACGCGACGTGGGCGTGCCTGCAGCAGATCGCGGCCGGCGACCCCGGGGTCGCGCTGCTGCGCCTGTCGCGCAACTTCGGCAAGGAGGTCGCGCTGACCGCCGGCCTTGACCGGGTGGAGCAGGGCGCGGCGATGATCCTCGACGCCGATGGCCAGGACCCGCCGGAGCTCATTCCCGAATTCGTCGCGCGCTGGCGCGAAGGCTACGACGACGTCTACGGCACGCGCATCGCCCGCGAGGGCGACAGCTGGCTCAGGCGCGGGACCGCCGCGGTGTTCTACCGGGTCATCGGCCGGCTCTCGCACACGCCGGTGCCCGCCGACACCGGCGATTACCGGCTGCTGTCGGCCCGCGCGCTGGCCGCCCTTGGCCAGCTGCGCGAGCGCCACCGCTTCATGAAGGGCCTGTTCGGCTGGGTCGGCTTCCGCCGCGTCGCGGTGCCGTACCGCCGCCGGCCGCGGCAGGCCGGACACAGCAAGTTCGGCCTGTGGCGGCTGTGGAACTTCGCGCTGGAGGGCATCACCAGTTTCTCGACCGCACCGCTGCGCATCGCCACCTACCTGGGGCTGGCCACGGCACTGGTGGCGTTCTTCGCCGGCATCGCGATCGTGGCCAAGACCCTGATGTGGGGCGACAGCGTCGCCGGCTGGCCGACCATGATGGTGGTGATCCTGTTCCTGGGCGGCGTGCAGCTGATCGCGCTGGGTACCATCGGCGAGTACCTCGGGCGCCTGTACGAGGAAGCCAAGCAGCGCCCGCTGTACCTGGTGGACGCCTGGCAGTCGCCGGCGGGCGTATCCTCGGGGACACATCCCGTGGACGGAGCAGGCCATGCGCACGGTACGCCAGCTGCTGGCGGACAAGCCGGCTGAGGTATTCGCGGTGCCCCCGGAGGCGCCGGTGATCGAGGCGGTACGGCTGATGGCCGACAGGTCCATCGGCGCGGTACTGGTGATGCAGGGCGACGCCCTGGCCGGAATCCTGTCCGAGCGCGACTACGCGCGGAAGATCGTGCTGCAGGGGCGCTCGTCTGCGGACACCCCTGTGCGGGCGATCATGACCGCGGAGGTGGTGGTCGTGGACCCGGAGGCGGACGTGGCCGCCTGCATGCAGCTGATGACGGTGCGGCGCTTCCGCCACCTGCCGGTGCTCGAGCACGGGCGGGTGGTCGGGGTGATCTCCATCGGCGACCTGGTCAAGGCGGTGATCGCCGACCAGCAGCAGGAGCTGCGCCACCTGCACAGCTACATCGGCGGCTGAGCGGCCGGCTCAGCGGGCGTACTTGCCGCCGCAGTCGCTGTCCTCGCCCGGGCCGGTCTCGAAGGTCGCCAGCAGCGCCGCCGGCGGGGTGATGCTGGCCAGCGCCAGGGCGATGGCGCCGCGCACGCCGAGCGCCGCCATGTCCGGGCGGAAGGAGGGATCCTTCAGCGTGCCGCCGATGCGCAGCGGCGAGCGCAGGCTGAGGATGCTGCGGTCCTTCGGGCGCGGCCGCAGCAGCAGGTCCAGCTGCTCCCTGCGCAGGTCGACCGTGCCTTCGCCCACGATGATCGTGTCGGTGCTGTCGAACGCCAGCGCGCGCGAGGTCATCACCCCGCCGGACACGCCGAAGTCGGCGAACGCGCAGCGGATCGGCACCTGCCGGTCCTTGGTGATCAGGAACTTCAGCGCCTCGGCGATATCCAGGCCGGCCAGTTCCATGACCAGGTTGCTGATGCGGCCGCGCCCCATGCCCACGGCCACCGAACCATCGGAGCTCGCCAGCAGGGCGGCGACCGAGTTGCCGGTGCCTTCCAGGTCGATCTGCCCGCCGATGCGGCCGACAGCGCCCTGGGCCAGCTCGGCCTGGGTGAACAGTTTCGGCAGTTCCAGCCCGCGCAGGCTGATGCGCGCCTGGGTGCGGATCGGCTCGGTGCGCGCGTTCATGCGGATGTTGGAGCGGATGTCGCCGCCGGCCACGCCGAAGTTGAGAGGCTCCAGCCGCAGCAGGCCGCGCTCGAGCAGCAGGTGCGCGTCCATGTCCTCGATCATCGGCAGCTTCGGCGCGTGGATGGCCTGGGCGCGCCAGCGCACGTCGGCGTCCATGGCGTTGAGCTTGGCCAGGTCGTAGGGCGTATCGGGCAGCAACCGCGGGCTGGCGGCGCGGCGTGCCGCCTCCGCCTCCTGCGCCTGGTTGGCGGTCTCGTCGCCGCCGGTGGCCGGGGGCGCACCCAGGAAGCCGGCGAGGTCGTCGAAGTCCAGGCGGCGCGACAGCAGCCGCGCCGTGAACCGCGGCCGCTCGCCGGACACGTCGACCTGTACGTCGCCGGAAAGGTCGCTGTCACCGACGCTGCCCTTGAAGCCGTCATAGCGCCACAGGTCGCCATTGCGGCGCAGGCGCCCGTCCAGCGCGTAGGGCGGCGAGGGCGGCAGGGCCAGGCCCAGCAGCGGATACAGCTCCTCCAGGTCGGCCCCGGAGAGCTTCATGCGCAGGTCGAAGGTCTGGAACCGGAACGGGTTGGTCAGGGTGCCGCTGGCGCTGGCGCGGGTCGTTCCGGC
>JBQGEI010000329.1:0-5351 GCA_052039535.1 Pseudoxanthomonas sp. | reverse complement strand
CGTCCGGCGCATGCTGGCGTCGGAACTCTGCTTGTGTCGGACTCATGCGCGTGGCTCCGGCACTACCGGCGGAAGGACGTACGGATACGGGCGGCCCCCATGCCGCCCCTGCATCGTACGTGCTGCAGACGGGCATGACCGTGATCGGGTGGGCAGTTCCCGGCTCGCGGTCAGGAACTTTAACAGCGCCTGTATCAACGTTTGTTGACGCGCTCTTGCCGGACGTTGGTCCACCTCGCCTCCGGTACCGGCCGTGCGCTGTCTGGCGTCAGGTGCGGGGGCCGCCGTCCTTGGCGGAACCACGCCCGCGAGGCCGCAGGTGGCGTGGCCCACTGCCGGGGAGACCCTCGCGCGCTCGCCTATAATCAATGACTTCGGCGCACCGGCGCCGCCGCATACGCCCCGACATGAGCGACAACCCCGCCCTGGCCGCGCTGGACAGCCGCCGCTCCGTGCCTTCGATGCAGCTGGGCGAGCCCGGCCCGGATCACGCGACCCTGCTGCGCATGCTGGAGTCGGCCGTGCGCGTCCCCGACCACGGCAAGCTGGTGCCGTTCCGCTTCCTGCGCATCGCCGGTGGCGCACGCGATGCCCTAGGACAGTTCCTGGCCCGGCGGACCCTCGAGCGCGACCCGCAGGCGCCGCCACAGATGGTCGAGAAGGACCGCCTGCGGTTCTCGCGGGCGCCGTTGGTGGTGGCCGTGGTGGCGCGCGTGCGCGCCGACCACAAGGTGCCCGAGCAGGAGCAGCTGCTGACCGCCGGCTGCGTGTGCTTTGCCCTGCTCCAGGCCGCCCAGGCCCTGGGCTTCGGTGCGCAGTGGCTGACCGCCTGGATGGCCTACGACCCGGAAGTGAAGCGGGTGCTGGGGCTGTCCAGCGGGGAGTGCATCGCCGGATTCATCCACATCGGCACCCCGCAGGCGGAGATCCCCGAACGCGAGCGACCGGACCCCGGCGGCCTGCTCTCGGACTGGACGCCGTGAGCAGCGGCGCCGTGCCCTCGACGTCCGTGCCCGGGCCCCGGGTGCCGCAGACCCTGCACCTGGTCGACGCCAGCCTGTACGTGTTCCGCGCCTGGCACTCGATGCCGGACGAGTTCCGCGATGCCCAGGGCTGGCCGACCAACGCGGTGCACGGCTTCGCCCGCTTCCTGCTGGAGCTGCTGGAGCGCGAGCGGCCCGCGCACATCGCCATCGCCTTCGACGAAGCGCTCGACTCCTGTTTCCGGCACCGCATCTATCCGGCGTACAAGGGCAACCGCGAGCCGGCCCCGGAGGAACTGCGCCGCCAGTTCGCGCATTGCAAGGCCCTGTGCGCGGCGCTGGGCCTGGCGGTGCTGGCCCACACCGAATACGAGGCCGACGACCTGATCGGCAGCGCCGTGCACCGCGCCCGCCCGGCCGGCTTCCGCAGCGTGATCGTCTCGGCCGACAAGGACCTGTCGCAGCTGCTGGGCGAGCATGACGAGCAGTGGGACTTCGCCCGCGGCCTGCGCTGGGGGGCGGCCGGCGTGAAGGCGCGCCACGGCGTGCATGCGCACCAGATCGCCGACTACCTGGCACTGACCGGGGACGCGGTGGACAACATCCCCGGCGTGGGCGGTATCGGCGCCAAGACCGCAGCGATCCTGCTGGCCCACTTCGGCGACCTGGACACGCTGCTGGCGCGGGTGGACGAGGTGGCGTTCCTGCGCCTGCGCGGCGCTGCCCAGGTGGCGGCCCGGCTGCGCGAGCAGCGCGAGCTGGCCCTGCTGTTCCGGCAGCTGACCACCATCGAGTGCGCGGCGCCGCTGGACTACGCCGTACCGGCCACCCCACGCGGCGAGGCCGACCCGGAAATGCTCGAGGCGCTGGCCACCGCCCTGCGGTTCGGGCCCATGACCCGGCGCCGGCTGCGCATGGCCGCCGGCCTGGAACAGCCCTACGACCCGGCCGCGGCCTTGACCGCCCCGGCCTGAACGGCGCGAGGCTGACGCCCGCCCCGCTTCCGGCTTAGCATCGTGGCCATGGACACCCCCGCTGATCCGGACGCACCGCGCGTCGTCTACGAAGGCCGCTACCAGCGCATGATCGTGCGCGGCACCTGGGAATACTCCGAGCGCACCCATGCCGGTGGCCTGGCCGCGATCATCGTCGCCGTCACCCCGGAGGACCGGGTGCTGTTCGTCGAGCAGTTCCGCGTGCCCCTGCAGGCGCGCACCATCGAGATGCCGGCCGGCCTGGTCGGCGACATCGACGCCGGCGAATCGATCGAGGTCTCGGCCATCCGTGAGCTGGAAGAGGAGACCGGCTGGACCGCCGCGCACGCCGAAGTGCTGATGGTCGGCCCCACTTCCTCCGGTGCCAGCAACGAGAAGGTCGCGTTCGTGCGCGCCACCGGGCTGCGCAAGGTCGGCGCCGGCGGCGGCGATGCCAGCGAGGACATCACCGTGCACGAGGTCCCGCGCATCGGCGCGGCGGCATGGCTGGCGGCGAGGCTGGGCGAGGGCTACGAACTGGATGCCAAGCTCTGGGCCGGCCTGTGGATGATCGAACACCACCTCGACGGCACCCCGCGTGGTGCCTGAGGTCGCGGGCAGCGGCCTGCTGCAGGACGGCGACCCGGCCCCGCTGGAACTGCTCAACCCGCAGGGCCGTTCGCCGTGGGTGCTGGTGGTGGACCATGCGGGCCAGGCCATTCCACGCGCGCTGGGCGACCTGGGCCTGCCTCCAGGCGAGATCGACCGCCACATCGGCTGGGACATCGGCATCGCCGGCGTGGCCCGCGCGCTGGCCGGCATGCTCGATGCGTGGACCATCCTGCAGCCATACTCGCGCCTGGTGATCGACTGCAACCGCCCGCTGGAGTCGCCGACCCTGATCGTGGAGGCCAGCGACGGCACACCGGTGCCGGGCAACCTCGGCCTGGACGCCGCCGCCCGCGCCGCGCGCCGGCACGCGATCTTCGACCCCTACCACGACACCATCGCGCGGGCGCTGGACCAGCGCGCGGCGGCGGGCCGGCCGTCGCTGCTGGCCACCCTGCACAGCTTCACCCCGTCGATGGGCGGGATCGACCGGCCCTGGCACTGCGGCGTGCTCTACCACCGCCACACCGCGCTGCCGCACGCGATGCTTGCCGCGCTGCGCGCTGAAGGCGACCTGGTGGTCGGCGACAACCAGCCCTACGCGGTCACCGCCACCAGCGACTATGCGATCCCGGTGCACGGCGAGGCCCGCGGCCTGCCGCACGTGGAGCTGGAGATCCGCCAGGACCTGATCGCCGATGCGGCCGGGCAGATGGCGTGGGCGCGCCGGCTGGCGCGGATCCTGCCGGCCGTGGCCGCCGGGCCCGCGAGCTGAACGCCCCGGCAATGCCGCGACAAGGCGGCGGTAAAACGATTCCAGCGTGCTCGTCGGGCGGTGGCGGCTTCCGGCATACTCGCCCGGTCCGCTTCCCGTCACGACCCATGATGCACGGCTATCGCGCCTTCCTCCCGCTCACGCTGCTGGCCCTTCCGATGCTGCTGGCCGGCTGCGGCATGCACCGGCGGGTGCCGGACCGCTCCGCGTTCGAGACCTTCGAGTCGTCCAACACCTACTCGCGCAGCTTCGACCATTCGCCGTCGCAGACCTGCGAGGCCGCACGCCGCGCGCTGCTGAGCCAGGGCTTCGTGGTCGGCAGGGCCGAGGCGGACGTGGTGGAGGCCCGCAAGTACTTCCAGCACGACGAGAGCCACGAACAGGTGGAGTTCCGCGCGGTCTGCATGCCGCAGATGCGTGGCGAGCAGCAGACGGTGGTGTTCGTCAACGCCGTCCAGGACCGCTACGCCCTGCGCCGCAACAACACCTCCGCCAGCCTGGGCGTCAGTGCGCTGGGTTCGGTGTCGCTGCCGATCGGCTCGACCGAGGATTCGCTGGTCAAGGTGGCCAGCGAGACCCTGCAGGACTCGACGTTCTACAAGCGCTTCTTCGGCGTGCTCGAGCGCTTCCTGCCGGAGAAGATCGACCGCCCGGCCCCGCCGGAAGCGCGCGTACAGCCGCTGCTGTTCCCGGTGCCGCAGTATCCGCAGCCGACCCCGGCCGAGCTGTCGCCGCCGGAGTCGCAGGTAACCGTCGAGGACCTGCCCGCCCCGCCGGCACCCGAACCGGCCGCTCCGCAGCCGGTGCCGGCTGCCGGCGAGCCCGCTCCGACGCCCACGCGCTGAGCCGGGCGCCACGCCGGCGTCGCCGCCGGCGCGGGCGTCCCTGCGGGCCTGTCAGGCAAAAGCGTCGGTAGCGCGTACCAGGGCGTCGACATTCTCCGCCTCGAACGCCGAGTGGCCCGACGCGGCGGTGATCTCGAGCTTCGCCTTCGGCCAGGCCTTGTGCAGGTCCCAGGCATTGGCCAGCGGGCAGACCACGTCATAGCGGCCGTGCACGATCACGCCGGGGATGTCGGCGATGCGGTGCGCATCGCGCAGCAGCTGGTCCTCGACCTCGAAGAAGCCACCGTTGACGAAGTAGTGGTTCTCGATCCGGGCGAAGGCCAGGGCGAACTGCGGGTCCTCGTGGCTGTTGATGAAGTCGTCGTCCACGTGCAGGAAGCTGGTCGCGCCTTCCCACACGCTCCAGGCCCTGGCCGCGGCCAGCCGGGTGGCCTCGTCCTCGCTGGTCAGGCGGCGGTGGAAGGCGGAGATCAGGTCGTGGCGTTCCACCGGCGGGATCGCCTTGATGTAGTGCTCCCACGCATCCGGGAACAGCCGGCTGGCGCCCTCCTGGTAGAACCATTCCAGCTCCCAGCGGCGCAGCATGAAGATGCCGCGCAGCACCAGCTCGGTCACCCGCTGCGGGTGGGCCTGGGCATAGGCCAGGGCCAGGGTCGATCCCCAGCTGCCGCCGAAGACCTGCCAGCGGTCGATGCCGAGCTTCCCGCGCAGCTTCTCGATGTCGGCCACCAGGTCCCAGGTGGTGTTGTCGACCAGGTCCGCGTGCGGGGTCGAGCGGCCGGAGCCGCGCTGGTCGAACAGCACGATGCGGTATTTCGCGGGGTCGTGGAAGCGGCGCATCTTGTCGCTGCAGCCGCCACCGGGGCCACCGTGCAGCAGCACCACCGGCTTGCCCTCCGGATTGCCGCACTGCTCGAAGTACAGCTCGTGGCGGCCATCCACCTTCAGGGTGCCGGTCGCGTACGGCTGGATTTCGGGATACAGGCTGCGCATGCGGGACTCCTCGGTGGAAAACCGCATTGTATCGGCCGCCCCGCCCGCGGGCGGGCAGGCGCGCCGGCCGCGACGCCTATTTCCCCGGCATCCCGCCGGGCTTGCGGCCGAAACTGACGCGGTCACGCTGCTCCAGGTCGCAGGCCGTGCCCACTTCCTCCAGCCCGCCCGC
>JBQGEI010000328.1:0-1849 GCA_052039535.1 Pseudoxanthomonas sp. | reverse complement strand
CCCGGCCCGCTCTCCACCCTGATCTTCGCCTCGCGCTGGCTGCAGCTGCCGCTGTACCTGGGCCTGATCGTGGCCCAGTGCGTCTACGTGTTCCTGTTCGGCAAGGAGCTGTGGCACCTGATCCACGACGCGCCGGGCATGGGCGAGCAGCAGATCATGCTGATCGTGCTGGGGCTGATCGACGTGGTGATGATCTCCAACCTGCTGGTGATGGTGATCGTCGGCGGCTACGAGACCTTCGTCTCGCGCCTGGGCCTGGAAGGGCACCCGGACCAGCCGGAGTGGCTGAGCCACGTCAACGCCTCGGTGCTGAAGGTGAAGCTGGCAATGGCGATCATCGGCATCTCCTCGATCCACCTGCTCAAGACCTTCATCGCCGCCGGCACCCTGGGCCCGGGCGGCCTGCCGTTCTGCCCGCCGGAGCTGCTGGCCACCGCCGCCTCCAACATCGGCGCCACCCGCTGCAACGCGCTGACCACCGATGGCGTGCTGTGGCAGACCATCATCCATATCGTGTTCATCCTGTCGGCCATCGGCATCGCCTGGACCGACAAGCTGATGACCCACACCAGCCACAAGCGCGAGCACGGCGCGCACTGAGCCGCCGCGCGCCGGCGCGCCGCCGCCGGTACGCCACCGCCGCAAGGGCCGCCGCAGGGCGGCCCTTCGTCGTCCAGGGCGCCGACCGCGGCGACGGCAACGCCCGCGCGGCCTGCCCGTGCGCGGTCCTCGGGCCGCCGCCGGCGCGTGCCGCGGCACGGCCGCGCGACGCATGGCACGGCCTGTCTCACGGCCTGAGCGTGCGGACCCCGTAAAATGCGCGCATGGATGTCTCCCACCTTCTCGACGGCCTCAATCCCGCCCAGCGCGAGGCCGTCTCGGCCCCGCCTGGCCACTACCTCGTGCTGGCCGGTGCCGGCTCCGGCAAGACCCGCGTCCTCACCCACCGCATCGCCTGGCTCAACGAAGTCCTGGGCGTGCCCGCGCACGGGATCCTGGCGGTCACGTTCACCAACAAGGCCGCCGGCGAGATGCGCGCCCGCGCCGACCTGCAGCTGCGCAACGGCAGCCGCGGCATGTGGATCGGCACCTTCCACGGCATCGCCCACCGCCTGCTGCGCCTGCACTGGAACGAGGCGAAGCTGCCGGAGTCCTTCCAGGTGCTGGACAGCGACGACCAGCTGCGCCTGGTCAAGCGCGTGGTGCAGCAGCTGGAGCTGGACGAGGGCCGCTTCCCGCCGCGCCAGATCGGCTGGTGGATCAACGCGCAGAAGGACGAGGGCCGCCGTCCGCAACACATCCAGGCGGTCAACGACCCGTGGACCGAGTCCATGCGCCGCGCCTACGAGCTGTACCAGGAGCGCTGCGACCGCGCCGGCCTGGTCGACTTCGCCGAGCTGCTGCTGCGCGCGCACGAGCTGCTGCGCGACAACCCGGCGCTGCTGGCGCACTACCGCACCCGCTTCCGCGACCTGCTGGTGGACGAGTTCCAGGACACCAACGCCATCCAGTACGCCTTCGTGCGCGTCCTGGCGGGCGATACCGGGCGGGTGTTCGTGGTCGGCGACGATGACCAGGCCATCTATGGCTGGCGCGGCGCCAAGGTGGAGAACGTGCAGCAGTTCCTGCGCGACTTCCCCGCGGTGCAGACCATCCGCCTGGAGCAGAACTACCGCTCCACCGCCAATATCCTGGGCGCGGCCAACGCGGTGATCGCGCACAACCCCGACCGCATCGGCAAGCAGCTGTGGACCGACAGCGGCGAGGGCGAGCCGGTGGACGTGTACGCGGCCTACAACGAGATGGACGAGGCCCGCTTCGTGGTCGAGCGCATCCGCCAGTGGGTGCG
>JBQGEI010000327.1:0-20212 GCA_052039535.1 Pseudoxanthomonas sp. | reverse complement strand
GGTGGCCGGGTGAGGGCCCTGGTCTTCGCCGCCGGCCTGGGCGAGCGCATGCGCCCGCTCACCCTGCACACGCCCAAGCCGCTGCTGGTTGCCGGTGGCAGGCCGCTGCTGGCCTGGCACCTGGAGAAGCTGGCCGCGCTGGGCGTGCGCGAGGTGGTGGTCAATACCTCGTGGCTGGCCACCCGCTTCCCCGAGGTGCTGGGCGATGGCAGCCGCTGGGGCCTGCGGCTGCACTACAGCTACGAGGGCGTCGAACCGCTGGAGACCGGCGGCGGCATGCTGCACGCCCTGCCCCTGCTGCGCGATGGCCCGTTCATCGCGGTCAACGGCGACATCTGGGCCGACTACGACTTCGCCCGCCTGCCGAGCGAGCCGCGCGGCGACGCGCATCTGGTCCTGGTGGACAATCCGGCGCACCACCCCCGTGGCGATTTCATGCTGGCCGGCGACGGCAGCGTGCACCCCGATGGTCCCACCAGGCTGACCTTCTCGGGCATCGGCGTTTACCGTGCCGCGCTTCTCGAAGGGTGGCGCGCGACCGTGGACGGCGATCCCGGCACCCCGCCCCGCTTCAAGCTGGCACCGCTGCTGCGCCGGGCCATGGCGGCCGGCCGGGTAAGCGGCGAGCACCACCGCGGCCGCTGGACCGACGTGGGCACCCCGCAGCGCCTGGCGGAGCTGGACGCGCAGCTCGCCACGCGCGACGCCTGAGCCGCGCGGGCCGTTCGTCCGTCCGGCGACTGAACGCCAGGGGCGGCACCCGTTGGCGGGCGCGTGCGCCGCGGCGTATACCAATGGCCATTCCAATCGGAGCCGACGTCATGTCCACCCCACGTTCTCCGGACCGGGGTCGCCTGCTGGGCATGTGCCTGGTGGCGGCCGGCGCGGTCGTCGCAGCAGCGGGCGCGTCAGCCGCCGAGGCCTGCGGCTATGTGACCGACCAGCGTGGCTCGGTGCCCAACAGCCAGGACATCTTCCCGGTCGAGATCACCCGGATCGACGGGCGCAGCACGCCACTGGGCGGCCAGCCGCGCTACCGCCTGGCGGAGGGCAGGCACACGCTGACCGTCGCCGAGCGCATCGATCCGGACCGCCTGCCAGGCGCGGCCGTCGCCCAGATCGCGAAGATGAAGAAGCTCGAGCGGCAGCGCGCGTACCGCAGCCTGAGCGTCGATGTGCCGGCCAGCACGAGCCTGGCCATCGGTGCACGCGTGCTGCGCGACCGGCTCGATGCGCAAAGCATCCGCGACAAGGGGTACTGGGAGCCGGTGGTATGGGACAGCCGCGCCGAGCCCTGCAGCTGAGGCGGCGGACAGCCTTCGCCGCAGGCCCGGGGAAATGGATGGCGTCGATGGCCCACGGCGTCCAGCCACTGCCGTGAGGCCGTCGTCCCGCCCGGCGCTCAGCCGGCCTCGAGCAACCCGCGCAGGAAGGGCACGGTCACCCGCCGCTGGGCCGCCAGCGAGGCGCGGTCGATGCGTTCCAGCAGGGCCAGCAGGTGGCCCATGTCGCGCCCGGTCCGGGTGAGCATCCAGTCGATCGCCGCCTCCTCCAGCACCAGGCCACGACGGCGGGCCCGATCGCGCAGCACCGCGCGGCGGCCGTCATCGTCCAGCGGCTGCAGCGCGATGCGGGTGCACTGGCCCAGGCGCGAGCGCAGGTCCGGCAGCGCCAGTTCCAGCGCCGCCGGTGCGGCACTGGCCAGGTACAGCACGCAGGCGCCGAGGGCGCGCATGCGGTTGTGGAAATCGAACAGCGCGACCTCGTCGGCGCGGTCCCCGGCGACCGCCTCCAGGCCATCCAGCGCCACCACGTCGGCTTCCTGGGAGTCCAGCGCCTCGCGCAGGCGGCCCCGGGCCGCGCGCAGCGGCAGGTAGGCCGCGCGCCGGCCCACGCCCTCGGCCTCGGCGCACACCGCCAAGCCGAGGTGGGTCTTGCCGGAACCGGGCGGGCCTTCCAGGTAGATCCAGTCCACCCCGGGCACGCGCGCCAGGCTGCGCAACTGTTCCACCGCGCCGGCCGGACCGCCCAGATAACTCTCCAGCCGCTGTTCGGGCGGATAGCGCAACGCCAGCGGAAGCTGCGGCGTGCCCGCCCCGGTGGGGGGAACGCTCACGTGCCCTCGCCGCGCGCCGGCGGTTCGGCCGCCGCCGGCGCCACCACGACCGCGGCAGCACGCTCGTATGGCTCCAGCACGATCGCAGGCCCGGCATGCTCGCCGCGGTAGAGCCCGCTGCGGCGGTAGCGCTCGGCGGCAAAACGCAGCAGCACGTTGATCACCGCCGCCGCCGGCAGCGCGATCAGCATGCCGAGGAAGCCAAACAGCTGGCCGCCGGCCATCACCGCGAAGATCACCGCCACCGGGTGCAGGCCGATCTTGTCGCCGACGATGCGCGGGGTCAGCACGTAACTTTCCAGCAGCTGGCCGACGGTGAACACCACGCCGACCATCACCAGCAACCGGGTGTCGAAGCCCTGGGCCTGCACCAGTGCCGCCAGCACCGCCATCACGACCCCGGCCGTCGCCCCCAGGTAGGGGATGAAACTGATCAGCCCGGCGACCAGGCCGATCAGCAGCCCGAGCTTGAGCCCGGACAGCTGCAGGCCGACGGCGTAGATCGCACCCAGCGCCACCATGACCACGAACTGGCCGCGCAGGAAGGCGCCGAGCACGTCGTTGGACTCGCGCGCCAGCCGAGTCACGGTGTCCAGGTGGTCACGCGGAACCAGGGCCGCCACCCGCTCCACCAGCAGGTCCCAGTCGCGCAGGAAGTAGTAGGTGAGGATCGGCAGCAGCACCAGATTGATCACCCAGGCGACCATCGCGAAGCCCGAGCGCGAGAGGTAGCCGGCCACCGCGGTCGCCACGCCCCCGGCCTGCTGCCAGTGCTCGCGCACCCAGCCCACCAGGCGCTCCGGGTCCAGCCAGGACATCAGCTCCAGCCCGGTGCGCGCCTCGATCCACGGCACCGCCGTCTGCAGCAGCCAGTCCCGGTAGCCCGGCGCCGACTCGACCAGGGTGCGCACCTGGCGCTCGAGCATCGGCACCAGGATCACCAGGGCCAGCACCAGCAGCAGCGACATCAGCCCGAATACCAGGGCCACCGCGACGTTGCGCGAACGGCCGGTGCGCTCGATCCGGTCCACCAGCGGGTCGCCCAGCCACCCCAGCAGGGCGCCCAGCACGAACGGCGTCAGGATCGGGGCCAGCAGGCCGATGATCCACAGGACCACCAGGCCCAGCACGAACCACTTGAGCTGGTGCAGGAACCGGGCGATCTCCCCCGCCTGGTCGGTGGCGTGGTTCATCGGATGCGGTACTCGCCCGGCGCGCCTTCGACCGGCACCACCGGTGCGTTGTCGCCGAGCATGCGGTCCAGGCCGACCAGGCCGGTGAGCAGGTCCAGGTCGAACTCGACCCGGTCGGCGCTGGCGCGCACCGGCACCACCCGGCGCACCACCGGCAGGCGCTGCAGCAGCGCCGACACCTGCAGGTAGTCCTCCGCGCCGCGCAGGCCGGTGACAACCACGCGGTACGTCCCGGACGGCTGGGATACCGGCACCTTGGCGTAGCGCTGGATCAGGGCGTCGGCGGCCACGTCGGCGCCGCTGGACAGCGCCCGGCGCGGATCGGACTCGGTGACCGTGCGGGTGGCCAGCACGCGCCCGGCGTCGACGAAGGTCCAGTCCGTGGCCCAGCCGCCGGCACTGCGGTACATCTTGCCGATCAGCTGCATCGGCGGGCTGTAACGGGCCGAGGCGCGTGCCACGGCGGCGGTGTCCGCACGCCAGATCGCACCGACCACGGCCTGCTCGGCTGCCCCGCCACCCGGCAGGCCAAGCCGGTAGCCCCGCTCGACCGCGCGGTCCAGCAGCGGGCGCGCCGCGTTGACCTGGCCGGTGCCGAGCAGGCGCGGGCCGCTGCCGTCGTCGATCGCCAGCCAGACCACCGGCTTGGGACGCGGCTGCGCCCAAACCGGCAGGCCCAGGGCCGAGACCAGCGCATCCACCGCCTCGGGCACGAAGCGCACCACCAGCATGGTGCGGAACGTGGGGGCGCCGGCCGGCGAGGTGCCCTGGTCCTGGCGGTAGTCGTAGCCGTCGACATAGGCGTCGGCGTTGCGCAGCTCCTGGGCCACGCCGGGCCGGTTGGCCACGCCGGCGTCGCCGGACAGCTTGGCCAGCACCTGGGCCAGCGCGCGCGCATAACCGGCGCGGCGGGCGCCGTCGGCCTGGCTCCCGACCACCACCTCCGCCGCGTACAGCCCGCTGGCACTGGCGACCTCGCCTTCGGTGCGCAGGCCGTCCTGGGCGGATGCCGGCAGTACCGGCAGGCACAGCAGCAGCGCCAGGAACAGGGTCAGGCCACGGCGGACGGGCATGGGAATCCTCGGGGGACGGGGAATGTCGGCGAATTGTTGCCCGAACCGGACCCCCGCGCCAATCGACGCGGCGCGAAGACCGGCGCGACGGTCCCGCGCCCGGGCGCGGCTGGTAGAATCGCGGCCCTTCCCGCAGCCGCAGGCACCGACGTGAGCCAGACCCCGACGCCCACTCCCCTGACCTACCGCGACGCGGGCGTGGACATCGACGCCGGAAACGAGCTGGTCGAGCGGATCAAGCCGCTGGTGCGGCGCAGCTTCCGGCCCGAGGTGAAGGGCGGGCTGGGCGGCTTCGGCGCCCTGTTCGACCTGTCGAACAAGTACCGCGAGCCGGTGCTGGTTTCCGGCACCGACGGGGTGGGCACCAAGCTCAAGCTGGCCCAGCAGCTCGGTCGCCACGACACCATCGGCATCGACCTGGTGGCCATGTGCGTCAACGACATCCTGGTACAGGGCGCCGAGCCGCTGTTCTTCCTGGACTACTTCGCCACCGGCAAGCTCGAGGTGGACACCACCGTGGCGGTGGTGGGCGGCATTGCCGCCGGGTGCACCGAGTCCGGATGCGCGCTGATCGGCGGCGAGACCGCAGAGATGCCGGACATGTACCCGCCGGGCGAGTACGACCTGGCCGGCTTCGCGGTGGGCGCGGTGGAGAAGTCGCAGCTGCTGGACGGCGCCAGGGTCCGCGCGGGCGACGTCCTGGTCGGCATCGCCTCCTCCGGCCCGCATTCCAACGGCTATTCGCTGGTGCGCCGCATCTACGACCGCGCCGGCCGCCCGGCCGACCTGCAGGTCGGCGGCGTGGCCCTGGCCGACGCGCTGATGGCCCCGACCCGGCTGTACGTCAAGCCCGTGCTGGAACTGCTGCGCACCCATGGCGAGGCCATCCACGCCATGGCCCACATCACCGGCGGCGGCCTGACCGAGAACATCATCCGGGTCATTCCCGATGGCCTGGGGCTGGACATCGAGGCCTCGGCGATCGTGCTGCCCCCGGTGTTCGACTGGCTGCAGCGCGAGGGCGCGGTGGCCGACGCCGAGATGTGGCGCACCTTCAACTGCGGCGTCGGCTTCGTGCTGGTGGTGCCGCAGGAGGCGGTGGCCGCCATCGGCGCCGCGCTGGACGCGCAGGGCCTGGCGCACCGCGCCATCGGCCAGGTGGTGGCGCGCGCCGGCGACGACGGGCGCGTGCGCATCGGCTGACCGCCCGTGGAAGCCGCCAACGCGCCCGGGGCGACGTCCGACGACCTGCAGCAGCTGCGGCTGCTGTCGATCTTCCATTACGTGGTCGCAGGCATCACCGCCGTGCTGTCGCTGGTGCCCGTGTTCCACCTCGTCATCGGCCTGGCGCTGGTGACCGGGCGCTTCGGGACGCCCGCTCCGGGCGAGGCGATGCCGTTTGGCCCTGAGCTGTTCGGCTGGCTCTTCGTGGCCCTGGCCGCGGTGATGATCACCGCCGGCCTGGCCCTGGCCGGATTCATGGTCCATGCCGGGCGCTGCATTGCCCGCCGCCGCCGGCACACGCTGTGCCTGGTGGTCGCCGGCGTGTCGTGCATGCTGATGCCACTGGGCACGGTGCTGGGCGTGTTCACCCTGGTGGTACTGACGCGCCCGCAGGTCAGGGCGCTGTTCCAGGAGGCCTGAATGCCAGCGGCCACGATCCACCGTCCGGCGGCGGGGGCCGCCGCATGAGCGCCCGCATCGCTTTTCTCGTCTCCGGTCGCGGCAGCAACCTGCAGGCGGTGCTGGACGCGATCGCGCAGGGACGTCTGCATGCGCAGGTCGCGGGCGTTTTCTCCGACCGTCCCGATGCGGCGGCGCTGGAAAAGGTGGCGCCGGAGCTGCGCTGGAGCCGCAACGCCCGCGCCTATCCGGACCGCACCGCCTTCGATGCCGAGCTGGCCGACGCGGTCGCCGCCAGCCGGCCCGACTGGGTCTTCTGCGCCGGGTACATGCGCATCCTCGGCGACGCTTTCGTGCGCCGTTTCGATGGTCGCCTGCTGAACGTCCATCCCTCGCTGCTGCCGCTCTACAAGGGCCTGCGCACCCATGCCCGCGCGCTGGAGGCCGGCGATGCGCAGCACGGCGCCAGCGTGCATTTCGTGGTCCCGGAGCTGGATGCCGGTGCGGTGGTCGCGCAGGTCCGCATCCCCGTGCACCCGGGCGACACGCCCGAACTCCTTGCCTCGCGCCTGCTGCCGCAGGAACACCGGCTGGTGAGCGCGGTGCTGGCGCTGGCCGTGGACGGCCGCCTGGCTGAACGGGGCGGCCAGGTCCGGGTGGATGGTCAGTGCCTGTTTAGTCCGCTGCAACTAGATTCCGCTGGCATGCTGCACCGGGAATCACGCGCCTGACACCGGCCCGCGCGCATGCTTCCCTCCCGCCTCGCCAGACCTGCATGCGCCCCTTTCCCACCGCCCTCCTGCTGCTGAGCCTGTGCCTTGCCGCGGCGACGCCGGCGCGCGCGCGGCCGCTCGAGGCGGCGACGGCGGAGGGCGCGGCAGCGCCCGTGGCGCGGACGCTGGAACCGTTCGTCGCCACCTACGAGGCCTACTACCGCGGCAAGCCCGCCGGCAGCGCGACCATGCGGCTGGTGCGCGAGGAGGCCCCGCGGTGGCGCATCGACCTGGACCTGCGGGCCGAGCGTGGCGTGGCCAGCCTGGCCCGCCTGAACATCCACCAGGGCACCGTGTTCGACGAGCATGATGGCCACTACCGGCCGCTGTCCCAGGCCACCGAGCGCAAGGCCATCGTGTTCGGCAAGGAAGTCAGCGGCAGCTATGACTGGGACGCCATGCAGGCGCGCTGGACCGGCGACATCAAGAAGGCCCGCCGCGAGCCGGTGGCGCTGCTTCCCGGCGACATGAGCGCGCTGCTGATCAACCTGGCGGTCATGCGCGATGCCCGGCCTGGCGCGGTGCTCCAGTACCGCTTCGTGGATGGCGGACGCGTGCGCGCGCACGTCTACCGCGTGGGCGAGGCCCCCGAGCCGATGGCGGTGGGCGAAATGAGCTACGCCGCGCTGCGGGTGGAGCGCACCGCCGACGATGGCGACCAGACCCTGCTGTGGGTCGCCGACGGCGTTCCCACCCCCATCCGCATCCTGCAACGCGAGGACGGAGAGGACGAGATCGACCTCCGCCTGATCGAGTACCGAGGAGCCTGAACCATGACCCCGACCCGTACCCCCACCCGCCTGCCGCTGATGCTGGGCCTGCTTGCCGCCGCCTCGCCGGCGCTGGCGCTGGAGCCGTTCACCGCCGACTACACCGCCAGCTACATGGGCATGCAGGCCAACGGCACCATGTCGCTGGCACGCGAGGGCAGCGAACGCTGGAAGTACAGCCTGCGCATCCGCAACCAGGTGGCCGACCTCAGCCAGAACACCGTGTTCGACGTGCACCAGGGCACCCTGCGCCCGCTGAGCAGCAGCGACACCTCGGTGGCGCTGATCAAGCGCAAGTCGGTCACTGCCAGCTACGACTGGAAGAACACGCAGGCCACCTGGACCGGCGACGTCAAGCCCGAGCGCCGCGGCCCGGTGAAGCTGCAGGCCGGCGACATGGACGCCCTGCTGATCAACCTGGCCGTGGCCCGGGACCTGGCGGCCGGCAAGCCGCTGGCCTACCGCATGGTCGACGAGGGACGGGTCAAGCCGATGCGTTACGAGGTGGCCGGCAAGGAGCCGGTGACGGTGGCCGGCAAGACCCACCAGGCGACCAGGGTGGTGCGCCGCGACGACAAGCGCGAGACCATCGCCTGGATCGTGCCTGGGATGCCGGTGCCGGCGCGCATCCTCCAGCGCGAGGGCGGCCAGGACACGATCGACCTGACCCTCAAGGCGCTGCGCTGACCTGCTTTCGACGCGGCCCCGCGGGGCCGCATTCCTATTCGGGCTGGGCGCCGCCGATCAGGGTCTGGCAGTCGACCCGGATCACCTCGCCGCTGCGGAACCAGCGGAAGGTGGTGCAGCGGCGGTTGCCCTCGGTCGCCCGCTCGGCCGTGACGGCGTAGAGCGACTGCAGGATCTCGCCACGGCTGACCGTGCCATCGCCATCCCAGTCCATGTCGCGGGTCTCGATGCCGCGCGTGGCGGCCATGCCGAGCCAGCCGGCCACGCCGACCAGCAGCAGCGCCATCGCCAGCAGGGCCAGCAGGCCCTTGCGTCTGGACGTCAGCCGGCCGCGCAGGAGCATCAGGCGGCTCCCTGGCGGTCGTCGATGCGCCGGATGCGCGCGCCGAGCGCCCCCAGCTTGGCCTCGATGTTCTCGTAGCCCCGGTCCAGGTGGTAGATGCGGTCGATCGTGGTCTCGCCCTCGGCGACCCGCCCGGCCAGGATCAGCGAGGCCGAGGCCCGCAGGTCGGTCGCCATCACCGGCGCCCCGCTGAGGCGGGCGACGCCGCGGACCACCGCGGTGTGGCCGTCGACCTGGATGTCCGCGCCCAGGCGCAGCAGCTCGTTGACGTGCATGAAGCGGTTTTCGAAGATCGTCTCGCTGATCACGCCCACGCCCTCGGCCACGCAGTTGAGTGCCATGAACTGCGCCTGCATGTCGGTGGGGAACGCCGGGTACGGCGCGGTGGTCAGGCCGACCGCACGCGGACGCCTGCCCTCCATGTCCACGGTGATGCTGTCGCCCTCCGCATCGACCCTGGCGCCGGCCTCGCGCAGCTTGTCCAGCACCGCTTCCAGCGTGTCCGGGCGCGCGTTGCGCACGGTCACGCAGCCACCGGTCATGCCCGCCGCCACCAGGAAGGTCCCGGTCTCGATCCGGTCCGGGAGCACCGCGTGGTGGCCGCCGGAGAGGCGCTCCACGCCATGGATGGTGATGCGCGAGGTGCCCGCGCCCTCGATCCGCGCGCCCAGCGCGTTGAGGCAGTCGGCCAGGTCCACGACCTCCGGCTCCATCGCCGCGTTTTCCAGCACCGTGGTGCCGTCGGCCAGGGTGGCGGCGGCCATCACGTTCTCGGTACCGGTCACGGTGACCATGTCGAACACGAAGCGCGCGCCCTTCAGGCGCCCGGCGCGTGCCTTGATGTAGCCGTTCTCCACGCTGATCTCGGCACCCAGCGCCTGCAGTCCGCGGATGTGCTGGTCCACCGGCCGCGAACCGATCGCGCAGCCGCCGGGCAGGGCCACCTCGGCCGCGCCATGGCGCGCCAGCAGCGGACCCAGCACCAGGATCGAGGCGCGCATGGTCTTGACCAGGTCATACGGGGCCACGTGGTGGGTCACCGTGCGCGGGTCCACGGTCAGGCCGCGGCACAGCTCGCCGTCCTGGTACTCCACCGTCGCCCCCAGCTCGCCCAGCAGCTTGAGCGTGGTGACCACGTCATGCAGGTGCGGCACGTTGCTGATCCGCACCGGCGCGTCGGCCAGCAGGGTCGCGCACAGGATGGGCAGGACGGCGTTCTTGGCGCCGGAGATGGCGACTTCGCCTCGGAGCGGCACGCCGCCGCTGACTACGATCTTCTGCATGGAAGGCCGGGAATGGGAACGGATGCGGGAAGGGAGCGACCGGACGCGGGGTCAGTGCGCTTCGTCGGGGGTGACCGTCTTCAGCGACAGGGCATGGATCGCCCCACCCATCAGGTCCCCGAGGGTGGCATAGACCATCCGGTGGCGGGCCAGCGGCAGCTTGCCGCGGAAGGCCTCGCACACGACGGTGGCCTCGAAATGCACGCCGTCGTCGCCCTGCACACGGGCGTGGGCCCCGGGCAGGCCGGCTTGGATCATGCGGGCGATGGTGTCGGCGTCCATGGAGCGCTTGGCCTAGAATAAAGCACCCTAGTCTAGCGAATCCGGGCCATCCCGGGCCGTCACATGAGCGCAGCCGACGAGCCATCCACCGATCCTGCGCAGCTGGCGGCGTCCGGCCGCCGCGTGTTCGAGGTCGAGGCGCAGGCGCTGCAGGCGGTCGGCGGGCGCGTCGGCGCGGACTTCGCCCGCGCGTGCGCACTGGTGCTGGCTTCCGGCGGGCGCCTGGTGTGCACCGGGATGGGCAAGTCCGGGCACGTGGCGCGCAAGATCGCCGCGACCCTGGCCTCCACCGGCACCCCGTCGTTCTTCGTGCACCCCGGCGAGGCCGGCCACGGCGACCTGGGCATGATCACCGACCCGGACATCGTGCTGGCCCTGTCCTACTCCGGCGAATCGGACGAGATCCTGATGCTGCTGCCGGCCCTGCGCCGCCAGGGCAACGCCGTGATCGCGATGACCGGCCGCCCCCAGTCCACCCTGGCGCGCGAGGCCGACATCCACCTGGACGTTGGCGTGCCGGCCGAGGCCTGCCCCCTGCACCTGGCCCCCACCTCGTCCACCACCGCCTCGCTGGCCATGGGCGACGCCCTGGCGGTGGCGCTGCTGGAGGCGCGCGGCTTCACCGCCGACGACTTCGCCCGCTCGCACCCGGCTGGCAGCCTGGGCCGGCGCCTGCTGCTGCACGTCACCGACGTCATGCACGGCGGCGAGGAGCTGCCCCGCGTGGACGACACCGCCAGCGTGGCCGAGGCGCTGGTGGAGATGAGCCGCAAGCGCCTGGGCATGACCGCGGTCACTGCCGCCGATGGCACCCTCGCCGGCATCTTCACCGACGGCGACCTGCGCCGCGCCCTGGACCGTGGCATCGACGTGCGCCAGGCGCGCATCGCCGAGGTGATGACCCGGGGCCCGCGCACGATCGACGCGACCCAGATGGCGACCGAGGCGGCGCACCTGATGGAACGCCACCGGATCAACGGCCTGATCGTGGTCGACGGCCAGCACCGTCCGGTGGGTGCGCTCAATGTTCACGACCTGTTGCGAGCACGCGTGGTTTAACCGCCGCCGATGCCACTGGAATCCTTCGTGCCCTACGACCCGCTGTCCACCGTCGCCCCCGAGATCGCCGAGCGCGCGCGCCAGGTGCGGCTGCTGTGCCTGGACGTGGACGGCACGCTGACCGACGGACGCCTGTATTTCGACGGCGAGGGCAACGAGTACAAGTCCTTCAGCGTGCTCGACGGCCAGGGCATGGTGCAGTTGCGCCGCTTCGGCTTCCATGTCGCGTTGATCACCGCCCGCCACAGCCTGGTCGCGCACAAGCGCGGCGCCGACCTGGGGCTGGAGACCCACATCGGCGTGGCCGACAAGCTGGCCTGCATGGATGGGCTGATCGGGCGCCACGGCCTGTCCCGCGCTCAGGCCTGCGTCGTCGGCGACGACCTGCCCGACCTGGAATGCCTGCGTGCAGTGGGCCTGGCGGTGGCGCCGGCCAACGCGCATCCGTGGATCGCCGAGGTGGTCCACTGGCGCACCCGCGGCCGCGCCGGCGAAGGCGCGGTGCGCGAGGTCTGCGACGTGCTGCTGGCTGCCCATGGCCACGTACCGGCGATCCTCGCCGGGCATGGCTCGCGCGACGGGCGCAGGGCATGAACCGGCGCATGCTCCTCGGCGCGGCCCTGCTGGCGGCCGCGATCATCACCGGCTGGTCGGCCTGGAGGATGCGCGGCAACGACGCGCCCGAGGACGCCAGCGGCCAGCGATCGGACTACGTGCTGCGGGATTTCGAGCTGGTGGTGCTCGGCAAGGACGGCACCGAGTCGGTGCGCGTGCAGGCACCCGAACTGCAGCGCCGCGAGGACGAGAGCATGGACGTGGTGCGCCCGGTTTTCCTGGCCCCTTCCCAGCCCGGTCCGTGGAAGCTCGCCGCCGAGCGCGGATGGATCAGCCCGGACGGCGAGCTCCTGCGCCTGGACGGCAACGTCGCCGGCGACAGCGACCCGGCGAGCCCCGCGCCGACCAGTTTCCGTACCGGTTCGATGGAACTGCTCCCATCCCGCGACCTAGCCCGTACCGACCAGCCGGTGGAGCTGACGCGCCCCGGCGTGCGCCAGACCGGCACCGGACTGGAAGCGAACCTGAAGACCCGCCAGTACCGCCTCCTTTCCAAGGTGAGGACACGCTATGAACCTTCCGCGCGCCCTTGAGGGCCGCCTCCCGGCCCTCTTCGCGACACTGGCGTTCGTGCTGGTGCTGCCGGCACTGGCCCACGCCAAGTCGTCGGACCGCAACCAGCCGATGACCCTGGACTCGGACAATTCCGACTGCAACCAGGGCCAGGCCAACTCGCGCTGCGTCTTCGACGGCAACGTGGAGATCGCCCAGGGAAGCCTGCACATCACCGCCGGGCGCGCGGAGGTGGTCCAGCGCAACGGCGAGATCGACCAGGTCATCCTCACCGGCAAGCAGGCCACGATGCGCCAGGAAATGGACGACGGCACCACCATGAACGCACGTGCCGACCGCATCGTCTACGAGCCGAAGAAGGAACTGCTGACGCTGACCGGCAACTACCAGGTCCAGTCGCCGCGCGGCAGCAACAGTGGCCAGCGCATGGTCTACAACATGGCCAGCGGGCAGATGCAGAGCGGCGGCGACGGCAGCCGCGTGCGCACCGTGATCCAGCCGCGCGCGCAGCAGAACCGGGAATCCAACTGATGCTCGTCGCCGAAGGTCTCCGCAAGAAGTACAAGCAGCGCGAGGTCGTGCGCGAGTTCGGGCTCACCCTGGATGCCGGCGAGGTGGTCGGCCTGCTCGGCCCCAACGGCGCCGGCAAGACCACCTGCTTCTACATGATCGTCGGGCTGGTGGCCGCCGATGCCGGCCGCATCGTCCTCGACGGCCGCGACATCACCGCCGAGCCGATGTACACCCGCGCCCGCCTGGGCGTGGGCTACCTCCCGCAGGAGCCGTCGGTGTTCCGCAAGCTCACTGTCGCCGACAACATCCGCCTGGTGCTGGAGCTGCGCGAGGACCTCAAGGGCGAGGACGCCCTGGAAGCCGAGCTCTCCTCGCTGCTGGACGAGTTGCAGATCGGCCATGTCGCCGACCAGCTGGGCGCCAGCCTCTCCGGCGGCGAGCGCCGGCGTTGCGAGATCGCACGCGCACTGGCCGCCAGGCCGCGGCTGATGCTGCTGGACGAGCCGTTCGCCGGCGTCGATCCGATCTCGGTGGGCGAGATCCAGCGCATCGTCACCCACCTCAAGAACCGCGGCATCGGCGTGCTGATCACCGACCACAACGTGCGCGAGACCTTGGGAATCTGCGACCGGGCGTATATCCTCGCCGAGGGCAGCGTACTGGCGCAGGGGGCGCCGGACGCATTGCTGGCCGATCCGGACGTGCGCCGGGTCTATCTCGGGGATACGTTCCGCCTCTAGCCCCCGCGGCCGGCTGCCCTTGGCTTTCCTGATGGCAGGGACATGAAGGCACGGCTGCAGACATCGCTGGGACAGCACCTGGTCATGACGCCGCAGTTGCGTCAGGCGATCCGGGTATTGCAGATGTCCACGGCCGAACTGCAGGCCGAGGTGGCCGAAGCGATCGAAAGCAATCCCCTGCTGGAATGGACCGACGAGGCCGATCCGCACCAGCCCGCCGCCGCCGGCGACACCGGCGATGGCGACGGACCACCGGAACCCGACGCCGCGCCGGTGGGCGAGGACTGGAGCCCGGAGGAGACCGCCTGGCAGAGTTCCGGTGGCAGCGGCTACGACGAGGATGGCGAAGGCGCGGCCGAGCGCATGGCCGAGGTTGAGACCCTTGCCGACCACCTGCTGTGGCAGCTCCACCTCTCGCCACTGTCCCCGCGCGACCGCCGCATCGGCGCGATGCTGATCGACGCGCTGGACGAGGATGGCTACCTGCGCGAGCCGCTGGCGGCCATCGCCGACTCCCTCCTGCCGGAGACCCGTGCCAGCGAGGAGGAGATCCTCACCGTGCTGCACCAGCTGCAGCGCTTCGATCCGGCCGGCGTCGGCGCGCGCGACCTGGCCGAATGCCTGCGCCTGCAGCTGGACGTCCTGCCCGACTGCACGCCGGGCCGGGCCTTGGCGCTGCGCATCGTCGCCGGCCCGCTGGAACGCCTGCCGCGGATCGGCACCCAGGGCCTGGCGCACGAACTGCGCGCGCCGGCCGGCGAGGTCGAGCAGGCGGTCCAGCTGGTGCGCTCGCTGGATCCGCGCCCCGGCAAGCAGCTTGCCGAGCTGGACCACGACAGCTACGTGGTGCCGGACTGTCTGATCTGGCGCCAGCGCGGCGTCTGGAAGGCGGCGCTCTCGCAGCAGGCACTGCCGCGGGTCTCCATCCATCGCGGCTACGAACAGCTGATCCGCCGCTGCGGCGACAGCGACGCCGGCTACCTGCGCGGCCAGTTGCAGGAGGCGCGCTGGCTCCTCAAGAGCCTGGAGGCCCGTGGCGAAACGCTGCTCAAGGTGGTGCGCTGCCTGCTGCGCCAGCAGGCCGGGTTCCTCGAGTTCGGGGAGCAGGCCTTGCGTCCGCTGACCCTGCGCGAGATCGCCGGCGAACTGGGGATGCATGAATCCACCGTTTCCCGCGCGATCGCGCGCAAGTACGTGCGCACCCCGCGCGGCACCTTGCCGCTGAAGGCCTTCTTCGCCTCCGGCATCGATACCGGCGGCGGCGGCGAGGCCTCCAGCACCGCGATCCAGTCGATGATCCGGCGGCTCATCGATGGCGAGAATCCGCGCAAACCGCTTTCTGACGCCAAGCTGGCTGACCTGCTCAAGCAGACCGGTGTTCCGGTGGCGCGGCGGACGGTGGCGAAGTATCGTGAGGTCATGAACATTCCGGCGTCGCACGAGCGGGTCCGCATCGGCTAGGCGCGTGACCTGCATCGTGCGGGGCCGCCCACGCGGCAACCACAAAGGAGGTTCACGATGCGCATCGAAACGTACGGCCAGCAGCTGGAGATCACCCCGGCCCTGCGCGACTACGTCGAGGAGAAGCTGCGCCGCCTTGCCCGTCATTTCGACCAGCCCATCGACGCGCGCGTCCAGCTGGGGCTGAGCAAGCCCTCCCACCGCGCCGCGGCCGACCTCAGCGTCCCGGGCCGTTCGCTGCACGCCGAAGCCGAGGCGCAGACCATGTACGCGGCCATCGACCTCCTGGCCGACAAGCTCGACCGGCAGATCCTCAAGCTCAAGGAAAAGCAGCAGGACCACCAGGCGCCGCGCGTCGTCCCCGACGTGGGCTGAGCCGCGGCCGCTCCCGGCCGGCGGTGCCGGCCGGGACGCACGCGCCGGTTTCAGGCGACAATCACGGCGTCCCCACCCACGAGGATCCGGGCCGCATGAGGAACGCCAGCATCACCGCCCTGGAGCTGTTCGAACAGCAGCAGGAGAAGCTGTCCCTGCGCTGGGTCGCCGGCCGCAAGGGCGAGCGCCGCGAGATCGACTCCGGCGAGACCAATGCCCGGCGGCCGTCGCTGGCCGGTTACCTCAATGCGGTCTATCCCAACAAGGTGCAGATCCTCGGCAGCGAGGAGCTCTCGTGGCTGGACTCCCTGGATTCGCGCCAGCGCTGGGAGACGATAGAGAAGATCATCCAGTTCCGGCCGCTGGCCCTGGTGATCAGCAAGAACCAGTCCTGCCCTGAAGACCTGCGCGCGGCGGCGGAGGAGTCGGACACGCCGCTGTGGATCTCCCCGCGGCGCGGGCACGAACTGCTCAACCACCTCTCCTACCACCTGGCCCGCACCCTCGCCCCGCGCGTGACCCTGCACGGGGTGTTCATGGAGATCTACTCCATCGGCGTGCTGATCACCGGCGAGGCCGGTTCGGGCAAGAGCGAGCTTGCGCTGGAGCTGCTCAGCCGTGGCCACCGGCTGGTGGCCGACGACGCGCCGGAGTTCACCCAGATCGCCCCGGACGTGCTCGACGGCACCTGCCCGGAGCTGCTGCAGGACCTGCTGGAAGTCCGCGGCCTCGGGGTGCTGAACGTGCGCGAGATGTTCGGCGACACCGCGGTCAAGAAGAACAAGTACCTGCGCCTGATCGTGCACCTCACCCGGCCGATGACCGAGCCCACGCCCCATGGCTACGAACGCCTGACCGGGGACTCGGGGACCCGCCACGTGCTGGACCTGGACGTGCCGCTGATCACCCTGCCGGTGATGCCCGGCCGCAACCTGGCGGTGCTCACCGAGGCGGCGACCCGGCTGCACATCCTGCGCACCAAGGGCATCGATCCGGCGGCGATGTTCATCGCGCGCCACAGCAACCTGCTGGAGCGACGCGGCGCATGAACCAGCCACGCCCCACCCTGGTCATCGTCAGCGGGCTGTCCGGATCGGGCAAGTCGGTGGCGCTGAAGACCTTCGAAGACCTGGACTACTACTGCGTCGACAACCTGCCGCTGGACCTGCTGCCGGCATTCGTCAACTCGTTGCTGCGCGAGGACGGCCTGCCCGAGCGGATCGCGGTGGGCATCGACGTGCGCAACCGCCTCGGCGACCTGGGCCGGCTGGCCGGCTGGCGCGCGGCCGCGGTCGACCTGGGCGTGGACGCACGCCTGCTGTTCTTCGAGGCCGAGGACCACATCCTGCTGCGGCGCTACGCCGACACCCGGCGCCGCCATCCGCTGAGCCGGCTCGGGCTGTCGCTGCCGGAGGCGATCGCCCGCGAGCGCGAGATCATCGCGCCGCTGCGCGGCGAGGCCGACGCGGTGATCGATACCACCCACCTCAACGTGCACCAGCTGCGCCGCCAGGTGATCACCGGGTTCGCGCTGGAGCACAGCCCGGGGCTGTCGCTGCTGTTCGAATCCTTCGCCTACAAGCGTGGGGTGCCCGAGGAAGCCGACTTCGTGTTCGACGCGCGGGTCCTGCCCAACCCGCACTGGGAGCCGGAACTTCGCCCGCTCACCGGCCGCGACCCGCGCGTGCGCGACTACCTGGACGCGCAGGCCGACGTGGATGCCTACGCGCGCCAGGTCGCCGGTTTCCTGGATTCCTGGCTGCCACGGCTGCGTTCGGACACGCGCGCCTACGTCACCGTTGCCTTCGGCTGCACCGGCGGCAAGCACCGTTCGGTCTACCTGGCCGAACGGATGGCCGCGCACGCGCGTGCCCAGGGCTGGAACGAGGTCGCCACCTACCATCGCGAGCAGGACTGAGGCGCGCCACCGGCAGGCCCGCGGCCGCCGCCCGGCGGCGGCGCGGGGCAGCGACGCGGGAGGCGACGGAGGTCACGCCCCTCTGTTAAGTTTCACGCCATGGCATGTGGCATTCTCCTGATCACCCACCCTGGCGTCGGCAGCGCCCTGCTTGCCGTGGCGACGGCCCTGCTGCGCAACCTGCCGCTGAAGGCGGAGGCCTTCGAAGTCCCGTTCGACTCCGACCCGGGCCAGCTGCTGCCGGCCGCCTCGGCGGCGCTGCGACGGGTGGACGGGGGCGACGGGGTGCTGGTGCTGACCGATCTCTACGGGGCCAGCCCCAGCAACCTCGCCGCGCAGGTGGCCAGGCTGGGGACGCCGGTACGACGGGTGTCCGCGTTGAGCCTGCCGATGCTGCTGCGGGTTATGAATTATCCGGAACAGGGACTGGACCAACTGCCCGCCACGGCCGCGGCGGGCACCCGCAATGGAGCGATCCTCGACGATGCTTGAACGTGAACTCACCGTCTCCAACCGCCTGGGCCTGCACGCCCGGGCCACTGCCAAGCTGGTGCAGGCGCTGGCGCCCTTCCGTTGCGCGGTGACGCTGCAGGCCAAGGGGCGCGAGGTCAATGCCAAGAGCATCATGGGCGTGATGCTGCTGGCCGCCGCCCAGGGCACGCCGGTCACCGTGCGCACCGACGGCAGCGACGAGGTCGACGCCATGCAGGCGGTGGTGGACCTGTTCGAAAGCCGGTTCGACGAGGACGCCTGAGCCATGCCCGGTCCGGGCCGCTTCAGTGCGCAGCGCCGGGCCCGGCATCGTGGCCGGCCCGGATGAGGCACGCCTTCTCCGGCCACGGCGCCTCGCGCGGCCTGGCGCTCGGCCGCGCCCGTGTGCGCCTGCCCCATGCGCTGGAAGTGACCGAGCAGCGGGTCCCGGCCGGACAGGTCAAGGCCGAGGCCGGCCGCCTGCAGGATGCGCTGGAGGCCACCCGCGCCGAGATGCGGGCGCTGCGCGAGAAGCTGCAGGGTGCGCTGTCCAAGGAAGCGATCGAGTTCATCGACCTGCATGCCCTGCTGCTGGACGACCCGGAGCTGGTGCAGGCGCTTGACGGCCTGATCCGCCAGGAACGCTACTCGGCCGGCTTCGCCCTGCGCGTGCAGCGTGATCGCCTGGCGGCGGTGTTCCAGGCCATGGACGATCCCTACCTGCGGGCGCGCCTGGACGACCTGGACCACATCATCGGACGGGTCAACGCGCACCTGCATCGGCACGACCCGCTGCCGCGCGGCACCGCCGGCGAGGTGCTGGTCTGCGAGAACGTCGCCCCGTCCGAACTGGCGCAGCTGCAGGCCCAGGGCGTGGTGGCCATCGTCTCCGCCGCCGGCAGCCCGCTTTCGCACAGCGCCATCCTGGCGCGCAGCCTGCACCTGCCGCTGGTGGTGGGCGCCGCCGAGGCGCTGTCGCGGATCAACGACGGCGACGTGCTGATGGTCGACGGCGAAAGCGGCCAGCTGGTGCTGGACCCTGATGCCGGCGACCTGCGTCGTTACCGCGAGCTCGAGCAGCGCGAACAGCGCGAGCGGCGCGGCCTGGAGCGGCTGCGCAGCAAGCCGACCCGCACCCTGGACGGAGTGGACATCGCGCTGTTCGCCAATGCCGAATCGCGCGAGGACGTGTCCCGCGCGCACGCGCTGGGCGCGTCCGGCATCGGCCTGTACCGCACCGAATTCCTGTTCCTGCAGGACCGGCAGACGCCCGGCGAGGAGGAACAGTTCCTCGCCTACCGCGATGCGGTGCTGGGCATGGAGGGCCGGCCGGTCACCTTCCGCACCCTGGACCTGGGCGCGGACAAGGCCGACAGCGCCGGCCTGGCCCTGGCCAACGAGGACAATCCCGCACTGGGTGTGCGCGGGGTGCGGTTGTCGCTGCTTTACGACGCGGTGTTCGACACCCAGCTGCGCGCGATCGTGCGTGCGTCGGCCTACGGGCCGGTGCGGGTGCTGGTGCCGATGGTGTCGTGCCGCGAGGAGATGATGATCGTGCGTCGCCGCCTGCGTCGTGCGGTGGCGTCGGTGCGCCGGCGCGGCGTGGAGGCGCAGGCGCCCCCGCTGGGCGCGATGATCGAGGTGCCCGCCGCGGCCATCGGCGTGGCCGGGCTGGTGGATGCGGTGGATTTCCTCTCGGTCGGTACCAACGACCTGGTCCAGTACCTGCTGGCGGTAGACCGCAACAACGACGCCCTCGGTGACCTCTATTCGCCGCTGCATCCGGGCGTGCTGCGGCTGCTGGCGCACGTGATCGGCACCGGCGCCGCGCACGGCGTGCCGGTGGCGGTGTGCGGCGAGATGGCCGGCGATCCGCGCCTGGCGCCGCTGCTGCTCGCGCTGGGGCTGCGCCAGTTCAGCCTGCACCCGGCGGGACTGCTGGAGCTGCGCCGCACGCTGCGTGCCTGCGACCTCTCCACACTGCAGGCGCGTGCGCCACGATTGCTGCAGGCGCGTGACCGCCGGGCCATCGAGCGCTGGCTGGAAACAGCGTGACGCCCTATCCATCGCGCGGGCCACGCGGGATAATGCGCGCATGAACGCCTGACCCGCCGCGCGGCTCCCGTCGCGGCCTCGCCCCCGACCTGGAGACGCGCATGGCCGAAGCCGTCCGCTACGACAAGACCGCGCGCCAGCTCCGCCTGCTGTCCGATGCACTGGACAGCGGCCGGCTTGGCCCGGTGCGGCGGCTGGTCAACACCCTCGCCCCGGCCGAGATCGGCAACCTGCTCGAGTCGCTGCCGCCGGGCAAGCGCGAGGTGGTGTGGGGCCTGGTCGATGCCGAGGACGACGGCGAGGTGCTGCTGCACGTCGGCGACGAGGTGCGCGAGAGCCTGATCGCGGA
>JBQGEI010000326.1:0-11385 GCA_052039535.1 Pseudoxanthomonas sp. | reverse complement strand
CTGTCCAACATCCGCGATGCCATCGCCTACCCGCGCGCACCGGGCAGCGCGGAGTTCTGAGCCGGTGATCCTGTTCCTGGCCCTGTGCTTCGTCGGCGTGGCCATCGCCGGCGCGACCGCCTTCGTGATCTTCTGGCCGCTCACCCTGGTGCACATCCGCGACCGCCATGCCGGCACCGCCGCGGACTTCGGCCCGGGCGCCTTCCTCGCCCCGGCCGCGCTGCGCTGGCTGCTGACCGGCGGGTACCGCAGCACCGGCGACCGCTCGCTGAGCGGCCTAGCCACCCCGGCGCGCATCGCGCTGATCACCATCCTGGCCGGCCTTTCGCTGGCCGCCCTGCTCTGGCTGGCCGCGGAGGCAATGCCATGAACCAAGAAAGCTGGTGGCTGGCCACCCTCGGCCGCACCCTGCACTGGGCCCGCCTGCGCGAGCGCGAGGCAGGCACCGCCGAGGTGCTCGACCACGATGGCGCTGTGCACGCGTACGACAGCGTGGATACCGCCCGCGCCATGCTGATGGACGCGGGCTTCGTCGAGTTCGACGGACTCGACGAGGATGATGCGCTGGAGCGCGGATTCTCGCTGGACGAGGTCGCCCCGCCACGGGCCGGCAGCGACGAGCAGCTCGTGCCGCACATGACCCTGAACCTCGGTCGCCACGCCTGAGATGTACACGCCCCGCGCGTTCGCCGAGGCCGACCTTGCGGGGCTCGACTGGCTGCTGGCGCGCGATCCGTTCGTCACCCTGCTGACGCCAGGACCCGGCGGCCTGCCCTGCGTGACCCACCTGCCGGTGCTCGCTGCACGCGACGGCGGCCGGGTCACCCTCGAGGGCCACTGGGCGCGTGCCAATCCGCAGGCCGGGCATGCGGGCCCGGCCCTGGTGATCGTGCACGGCCCGCACCATTACGTGAGCCCGGGGTGGTACCCGGACAAGGCCGAAGCCGCGCGCGTACCCACCTGGAACTACGCGGTCGCGCACCTGCACGGCACCCTGGCCCCATTGCAGGAGGAACCGGCGCTGGCGTCGATCGTCTCCCGCCTCGGCGAGCGGTTCGAACCCGGCGTCGGTGGTGAATGGGCCTACGATCCAGCCGATCCGCGTGAACGCGGCCAGCTGCGCGGGATCATCGGGTTCCGCCTGGAAGTCGAGACGGTGGAACTGAAGTTCAAGCTCAACCAGAACCATCCGCAGGCGAATGTGCAGGGCGTGATAGATGGACTGCTCGGCTTGCAGGGCGCAGCCGCCGCCGAAATGGCCACGCTGATGGCCGAACGCCTCGCCAGGCGCGGAAGCTGAGGCCGGCCTCCACGTTTCGCGCCGGCGCCCAGTCGGGGATAATGCGCCCATGAGCCAAGACCTCCATGAGCTGATCCGACGCAACCATGCCTGGTCCGAGCGCGTGCGCGCCGAGGATCCGGGGTTCTTCTCCCGCCTTTCCAGCCAGCAGGCCCCGGACTACCTGTGGATCGGGTGTTCGGACTCGCGCGTGCCGGCCAACCAGATCATCGACATGGCACCGGGCGAGGTGTTCGTCCATCGCAACGTCGCCAACGTGGTGGTCCATACCGACCTCAACTGCCTGTCGGTGATCCAGTTCGCGGTGGAGGTGCTGAAGGTCAAGCACATCCTGGTGGTGGGCCACTACGGCTGCGGCGGCGTCAACGCCGCACTGACGCGCCAGCGCCTGGGCCTGGTCGACCACTGGATCCGGCACGTCTCCGACGTCGCCGAGCAGCACGCCGAGTGCCTGGCGGCGCTGGGCGACAACGAGGTGCAACTGGCGCGGCTGTGCGAGCTCAACGTACTGGAGCAGGTGTCGCACGTGTGCAAGACCCACGTCGTGCGCGATGCCTGGGAGCGCGGGCAGGACCTGACGGTGCACGGCTGGGTCTACAGCCTGCGCGACGGCCGGGTGCACCACCTGGGCATGGATATCGACCGCATCGCCGACCTGGAGCCGAAATACGCACTGGCCCTCGCACGCATCAAGCAGGACCGCGAGCTGCGCTGACCCTCTCTTTCGCAAGGCCACGCCATGTTCGCCGCACCGATCAACCTGCAGGCCTGGGTCGAGGAGAACCGACACCTGCTGCGGCCGCCCGTCAGCAACAAATGCCTGCATGACGGGGACTTCATCGTCATGGTGGTTGGCGGCCCGAATGCGCGCAGTGACTTCCACTGGGACGAGGGGCCGGAATGGTTCTACCAGCTGGAGGGCGAGATGGTGCTGCGGGTGCAGGAACGAGCCGAGGGCGGGCCGGGCTCGCTGCGCGAGATCACCATCCGCGCCGGCGAGACCTTCCTGCTGCCGGGCGGCGTACCGCACTCCCCCCAGCGCCCCGCCGGCGGCGTTGGCCTGGTGATCGAGCGCAGGCGGCTGGCGCACGAGCGCGACGGCCTGATGTGGTACTGCGACCGCTGCAACCACCGGCTGCACCACGAGTTCTTCGAGCTGCAGGACATCGAGACCGACTTTCCCCCGGTATTCGAGCGCTTCTTCGCGTCCGAACAGCTGCGCACCTGCGACCAGTGCGGGCACGTGCACCCGCCACGGCCCGTCGCGCCGCGCGCGGCCGACAAGGCCCCGGAATGACCACCATCAACGACCACGTCGCGGCACTGGATGCGCACGACCCGCTGCGCGGCTTCCGCGACGAGTTCCTGCTGCCGCGCCACGGAGATGGCGAACAGGCGTACTTCGTCGGCAATTCGCTGGGACTGCAGCCACGCCTGGCAAGGGACCACGTGCTGGAAGTGCTGGACAAGTGGGCCTCGGAGGCGGTCGAGGGCCACTTCAGCGGGCCCACGGCGTGGATGGAATACCACGGGCTGGTGCGCGAGGGGCTGGCGCAACTGGTGGGCGCACGCCCGCTGGAAGTCGTGGCCATGAACACGCTGACGGTGAACCTGCACCTGATGCTGGCCAGCTTCTTCCGTCCGGTGGGATCGCGCTGCCGGGTACTGATGGAAGCCGGCGCCTTCCCCTCGGACCGCCACGCGGTCGAATCGCAACTGCGCCTGCACGGGCTGGATCCGGCGCAGTGCCTGGTCGAGCTCGAGCCCGATGGCCCGTGCGGAACCATTTCCATGGCCGCGATCGAGGAAGCGATCGCCGCGCAGGGGCCGCGGCTGGCCCTGGTCCTGTGGCCAGGCGTCCAGTACCGCACCGGGCAGGCGTTCGACCTGGCGCGGATCACCGCCCTGGCACATGCGCAGGGCGCGGTGGCCGGCTTCGACCTGGCCCACGCAGCCGGCAACCTGCCGCTTGCGCTGCATGACGATGGCGCCGACTTCGCGGTGTGGTGCCATTACAAGTACATCAACGCCGGGCCCGGCGCGGTGGCCGGTTGCTTCGTGCACGAGCGCCATGCGGCGGCCGGATTGCCGCGCATGGCCGGGTGGTGGGGCCACGAGTCTGCCACCCGCTTCCGGATGGCCCCGGAATTCGTGCCGGCTGCCGGCGCCGAGGGTTGGCAGCTGTCCAATCCCCCGGTGCTGGCACTGGCGCCGCTGCGCGCCTCGCTCGAGCAGTTCGCGCGCGCCGGTGGCATGCCGGCGCTGCGGGCCAAGTCGCTGCGGATCACCGGCCTGCTGGAACACCTCATCCGCGAGCGGCTCGCCGACACCTTGCAAATCCTCACCCCCGCCGATCCGGCGCAGCGTGGTGCCCAGCTGTCGCTGCGCGTGCTCGCCGGGCGCGCAAGCGGACGTGCCCTCTTCGAACACCTGCGCGCGCACGGCATCCTCGGTGACTGGCGCGAGCCGGACGTGATCCGGATCGCACCGGCCCCGCTCTACAACCGCTACGCCGAAGTGCTGGCGCTGGTGGAGGAAGTGGAGCGCTGGCGTGCGGCCTGAGCCGCCGGGCGTCGTGTCCTGCGGCGCGCATGTTTCCCCGTCGCCACGGTGCTTCCCGGCACGGGCATCCCGATTCCCTGACGCCGGCGACGGCAACTGCATCCCGCCGGATGCCGGACGAATGGATTGAACGCCCAGACCCAACGCGAACTGACCCTGATCGGCGCCGGGCTTGCCGGATCGCTGCTGGCCGTCCTGCTGTCCCGGCGCGGCTGGCAGGTCACCATCCACGAGCGGCGCGGGGATCCGCGCATCAAGGGATACGAGTCCGGCCGCTCGATCAACCTGGCCCTGGCCGAACGCGGTCGCCACGCCCTGCGGGTGGCCGGCGTGGAAGAGGCGGTGATGCGCCAGGCGGTGATGATGCGCGGGCGGATGGTGCACGCGCGCGACGGCACCACCACGCTGCAGCGCTACGGACGCGATGATTCGGAAGTGATCTGGTCGGTGCACCGCGCCGACCTCAACATGACCCTGCTCGAAGCGGCCGAGCGCGCCGGCGCCACCGTGCATTTCCACCGCCGACTGCACACGGTCGATTTCGACGCCGGCTACGCGCGCCTGATCGACGACCGCGACGACCAGCCGCACGACATCCGTTTCCAGACCCTGATCGGCACCGATGGCGCCGGATCGGCACTGCGTGCCGAAATGGTGCGCAAGTCCGGGATCGGCGAGCGCACCGAGTTCCTGGACCATTCGTACAAGGAACTGACCATCCCGCCCGCAGCGGACGGGGGCTTCATGATCGAGCCGCATGCGCTGCATATCTGGCCGCGCGGCCGCTACATGTGCATCGCCCTGCCCAACGACGAGCGCACGTTCACCGTCACCCTGTTCCTGCCCAACCAGGCGGCGGCGGGCAGCGGCGACCCGTGCTTTGCCAGCGTGCGCAGCGGCTCGGAGGTGCGCGCCCTGTTCGAGCGCGACTTCCCCGATGCGCTGCCCCTGATCCCGGACCTGGCGCGCGACTGGGAGAACCACCCGCCCGGGCTGCTGGGCACGCTGTACCTGGACCAGTGGCACCTGGACGGGCGCGCCCTGGTGCTGGGCGATGCCGCCCACGCGATGGTGCCGTTCCACGGCCAGGGCATGAACTGCGCGTTCGAGGACTGCGTGGCCCTGGCCGGGGCGATGGACCGGCACACCAGTCTCGCGTCGGCCTTCGCCGCGTTCGAGGCCGAGCGCAAGCCCAATGCCGCGGCGATCCAGGCCATGGCGCTGGAGAACTACGTCGAGATGCGCGACCGGGTCGGCGATCCGGAGTTCCTGCTGCAGCGTGAACTCGAGCAGGCGCTCCACGCCCGGCATCCGGACCGCTTCGTGCCGCACTACACCATGGTCACCTTCATGCGTGTGCCGTACGCGGTGGCCTACGCGCGCAGCCAGGTGCAGCGCCGGATCCTGGTCGATGCCACCGCCGGCCACGCCGACCTGTCGGCGATCGACTGGGACGCCCTGGCGCGGCGCATCGCGGCCGAACTGCCGGTGCTGGACGACGCTGCCTGAACACCTGCGGCCGCCGCAGCCTGCCGGGCTTGCCGCGCGCGGCCACGCCACGTCCAATACCCGCATGAGCGACAGCTTCCTGTTCTACGACCTGGAAACGTTCGGTGCCGATCCGCGGCGCAGCCGGATCGCCCAGTTCGCCGCCGTGCGCACCGACCTGGAGCTGCGCCAGCTCGAAGCCCCGGTCAGCCTGTTCGTGCAGCCGGCCGACGACCTGCTGCCCTCGCCCACCGCCACCCTGATCACCGGCATCACCCCGCAACAGGCCCTGCGCGAGGGCCTGCCCGAAGCCGAGGCGGTGGCGCGCATCGTCGAGGAGATGGCACGACCGGGCACCTGCACCCTGGGCTACAACTCGCTGCGCTTCGACGACGAGTTCATCCGCCACACCCTGTTCCGCAACTTCTTCGACCCCTACGAGCGTGAGTGGCGTGGCGGCAACTCGCGCTGGGACCTGCTGGACGTGCTGCGCCTGGCCCATGCGCTGCGGCCGGAGGGCATCAACTGGCCCACCCGTGAGGACGGGGCCACCTCGTTCAGGCTCGAACACCTGGCCGTGGCCAACGACGTGCGCCAAGGCGACGCCCACGAAGCGTTGTCGGACGTGTACGCCACCCTCGGCCTGGCACGGCTGCTGCGCCAGCACCAGCCGCGGCTGTGGGACTACGCCCTGCGGCTGCGCGACAAGCGCCACGCCGCCAGCCTGCTGGACACCTTCGCCATGCAGCCGGTGCTGCACGTGTCCCAGCGCTATCCGGCCAGCCGCCTGTGCGCGGCGGTGGTGCTGCCGCTGGCGGTGCATCCGTCCATTTCCAACCGGGTGATCGTGTTCGACCTGGACGGCGACGTGGACGCCCTGCTGGAACAGGATCCCGGCGGGATCGCCGACCGGCTGTACACCCCGTCGGCCGACCTTCCACCCGGGGTGGCGCGGGTACCGCTGAAGGAAGTGCACCTCAACCGCTCGCCCATGCTGGTGCCGTGGGCGCACCTGCGCGAGGCCGACTTCCAGCGCCTGGGCCTGGACCGAGAGCTGCTACTGGCCCGGGCCGCGCGCCTGCGCGAACACGGGCCGGAACTGGCAGAGAAGGCGCGCCAGGTCTATGCCGGCGCGCGCGACGCCGCGCAGGTCGACGTCGACGCCTCGCTGTACGCCGGCTTCTGTGGCGACGGCGACAAGCGCCTGTGCAACCAGGTGCGCGCCACCACGCCGCAGGAGCTGGCGTCGCGGCTGTTCGAATTCCGCGACGGCCGCCTGCCCGAGTTGCTGTTCCGCTATCGCGCCCGCAACTGGCCCGGCTCGCTCTCCGCCGAGGAGCGCGCCCGCTGGGACGGCTACCGGAGGGGCAGGCTGCAGTCCGACAGCGGACTGTCCGAATACACCTTCGACACCTTCCACGCCGAGATTGCCGCCCTGCGCGTCCAGCACGCCGGTGACGGCGGCCGCCAGGTGCTGCTCGACCAGCTCGAGCACTGGGGCCGGCACCTGCAGGAACAGCTATGAGCAGTTACTTCAGCGAGGCCAGCCTGCGCTTCCTGCGGGGCATTGCCCGCCACAACGAGAAAGCCTGGTTCCAGGCGCACCGCGGCGACTATGAGGACCATGTGCGCCAGCCGTTCCTGCGACTGGTGGCCGACCTGCAGCCGGCGATGACCGCCATCAGCCCGCACTTCCGCGCCGATCCGCGCCCGGTTGGCGGCTCGCTGTTCCGCATCCACCGCGACGCGCGCTACTCGCACGACAAGTCGCCGTACAAGACCTGGCAGGGCGCGCGCCTGTTCCACGAGCGCCGGCGCGAGGTGGCAGCACCTTCGTTCTACGTGCAGCTGCAACCCGGGGGGAGCTTCGTCGGCGCGGGCCTGTGGCATCCGGAGACCGGCACCCAGCGCCGCGTGCGCCAGTTCATCTTCGACAATCCCGGCGGCTGGCGCCGGGCCGCCCACGGACCGGCATTCCGCCGCCGCTTCGAGCTGGACCACGAAGAGATGCTGGTGCGCCCCCCGCGCGGTTTCCACGCGGATTTCGAGTTCATCGACGACCTGCGCCACCGCAACTGGGTGGCGTGGCGACCGCTGGACGACGCCACCATGACCGGGCCGCGGCTGCTGCGCACGCTCGAGGGCGACCTGGCGGCGCTGGCGCCGTTCGTGGATTACCTGTGCGCCGGGCTGGACCTGGAGTTCTGAGCATGGGCAGCCGCTCCTCCCACAACTGGCGTTGGCTACTCCTGCCGGCCGCGGCCTTGCTGCTGCTGGCCGGCTGGCTGGCCGCCGGTCCGTGGCTGGCGGTGCGCGGGATCTCCCGCGCACTGGAACAGCGCGACACCGCCGCCCTCGCCCGCCATGTCGATTTCCCGCGGCTGCAGGCCAACCTGCGCGCCCAGGTGCAGGACCGGCTGGTGCGCGCCGCCGGCCCGGACGTCGCCTCCCACCCGCTCGGCGCCATGGCCCTGGCGGCCGCTTCAGGGGTTGCCGGGGCCGGCGTCCAGCTCGCCGCCACCCCGCAGGGCGTGGCCGCGCTGCTGCAGGGCCACGTGCTGTGGCAACGGGCCAGCGGACGCCATGCCGGCGCGGACCAGGGCTGGGAGGTGGAGCCCGCCCGGCCCTTGCACGACCCACGCCTGCGTTATGTCTCCCTGTCGCGGGCCACGGTGACGGTCGGGCACGCGCCCGGCCAGGCCAGCACCTGGGTACTGGATCGCCAGGGCCTGCGCTGGCGCCTGGTGGACGTGCGCCTGCCGGGTGATCCTGCGACCGCCGTCCCCTGACGCCCCCTGCGCGATCCGGTACGGTGGCACGCAGCTCATCCGCCGCATGAGGGAGGATCGCGATGGAACAGACGGAACTGGAGCGCGAGGTCACCCCGGACATGTGGAGCCGGCTGGCGGCGCGGCTCGACGTCGGAGTTGCCACCCTGCGCGCGGTGGCCGAGGTGGAGTCGGCGGGCAGCGGCTTCCTGCCTCCGCCGGACCGCCGCCCCAAGGTCCTGTTCGAGGGCCATGTGTTCCACCGGCTCACCGCCGGGCGCTATGGCACCTCGCACCCCAACCTCAGCCACCCCCGCTGGGACCGGAAGCAGTACGCCGGCTCGCTGGCCGGGGAATGGAAGCGCCTGGACCGGGCCGCCATCCTGGACCCGACCGCGGCGATGCAGTCGGCCAGCTGGGGCGCGTTCCAGATCATGGGATTCAACTATGCGCTGTGTGGCTTTGACAGCATCGGTGCCTTCGTCGAGGTGCAGTCCTCCGGCGCCAATGGCCAGCTGGAAAGCTTCGCCGCGCTGATCTCCCGCCCCGGGTCGCCCCTGCTGCAGCCGCTGCGGCGCCGGGACTGGGCGCGCTTCGCCCGGCTCTACAACGGTCCCGGCTATGCGCAGAACGCCTACGACCGCAAGCTGGCCGAGGCCTACGCCCGCCATGCCGGCGCCGCGGCAGGCACACCCCGCGCGACAGGTGCGCGGCGGCTGCCGCCCGGCCGGCCGGAACCGGCACCGCTGGACGACCAGCCGCCCGCGCTGCGGCCGCGCCAGCGCCGGCGGCCGTACCGCGTACTCAACGTGCGGCCGGACAGCGTGGACCTGCGGGACTGGGAGTACCAGCCGCCGGTGGCCTCGGCGCCGCGCGACGTGCGCTATCCCAACGATGTGCGGCCGGTCCTGGACCAGGGCGACTCCAGCGCGTGCACCGGTTACGCCCTGGCCACGGTCATCGAGTACCTGCTGGTACGCGCCGGCCGCCACGTCGAGGCGGTCTCGCCGCACATGCTCTACAGCATGGCCCGCCGCTATGACGAGTGGGCCGAACCGGACGATGGCGATGGCGAGGGCGACCGCGGCATCGGCTCGTCCGTGCGCGGTGCCCTCAAGGGCTGGCTGCGGCACGGCGCCTCCAGTGCCCGGTTGTGGCCTGCGCGCGCAATGCCTGAACCCAGCGGCGACGCCTGCGAGGACTGGTGGACCGACGCGCTCAAGCGTCCGCTGGGGGCCTACTACCGCATCGACCCGCGCTCGCTGCGCGACCTGCACGTGGCGATCGACCAGGTCGGCGCGGTCTACGCCAGCGCCTGGACCCACGCCGGCTGGGGGGAGCTGCTCGGCACCAGGCCCTCGGCGCGGCCCGAGGATCCCGCCGACCTGCCGCTGGTCCGGCGCATGTCCGGGCATCCGGCCAGCGGCCATGCGTTCGCGATCGTCGGCTACACCCGCGACGGTTTCATCGTGCACAACTCCTGGGGCACCCGCTGGGGCAAGGGCGGGCTGGCCGTGCTGCGCTACAGCGACTGGCTGGAGAACGCGATGGACTGCTGGGTGGCGCAGCTGGGCGTGGTGACGTCCGAGCACGAGGCCATCTCCGAAGCCGCCTCCCTGCGCACCGACGCCGACGGCCGCTGCGCGGTGGTCTCGCGCAACCCGATCCTGGCGGCGCACGAGCTCAGCCCGTTCATCATCAACATGGAGAACAACGGCCGGCTCAGCCGCCGCGGCCAGTTCCGGACCCAGCCGTCGGACGTGGAGGCACTGCTGCGCATCCATCTGGCCGAGGCCTGCCGCCGCTGGCAGATCGGCGCCAACGGGGTGGTCGACGTGGCGGTCTACGCCCATGGCGGCCTCAGCGACGAGGAATCGGCGGCGCAGTCGGCGCGCGCATGGATCCCGCGGCTCTACGAGCAGCGCATCTTTCCGGTATTCCTGATGTGGGAAAGCGGCGCGATCAGGACCCTCTCCAACCTGGTGGAGGACCGGCTCGCGCCCGAGCGCGGCCTGGCCGCCGGCGCGCTGGACCGCCTGCGCGAGCGCTGGAGCGACTGGTGGAACCAGCGGGTCGAGGCGGTGGCCCGACCGCTGGGCCGGCCGCTGTGGAACGAGATGAAGCAGAACGCGGAGCGGATCAGCAGCAACCCCGACTCCGGCGTGCGCCAGCTGCTGGACCTGTACGCCGCCAACGCACGCCGGTACGGCTTGCCATCGATCAGGTGGCACCTGGTCGGGCATTCTGCCGGGGCGATCGTGCACGCGCATTTCGGGGCGATGGCCGTGGCATCCGGCCTGGACCTGCGCTCGGCCAGCCTGATCGCACCGGCGGTGCGCATCGACGAGTTCGACCGCACCCTGGGCAGGGCCGCGCTCAAGGCCGGCACGCGCCTGCTGGTCGCGCACCTGACCGACGCGGCCGAGCGCGCCGACCCGACCAGCCGCCCGTACGGCCACTCCCTGCTCTACCTGGTGTCGCGGGCGCTGGAAGACCGCGGCGAAACCGCGCTGCTGGGCATGGAACGCCATCTGGTGCCCGCCCGGGCCACGTTGCCGTGGGGTGCGCTGACGATGGCCGTCGCCAGCCCTGCCAGTGACATCACCCGCCTGCCCAGCGAGCTGGCACTGGATGGCAGCGCCGGCCGCAGCGCCACGGCTGCCACCCACGGCACCCTGGATGATGATCCCGCCCTGCAGCGGCTGATCCTGGAGATGATCCGCAAGGCCTGAGCAAGGCTGCAACGGACGACGCCCGGCAGTGCCGGGCGTCGGTCCGCATCACCCGCGGGCGCGGGGGTCAGGCCGCGACGGTGTCCGCCGCTTCCTGGTATTCCTGGATCTGGTCGAAGTTCATGTAGCGGTAGATCTGCGAGCCGTTCTCGTTGATCACGCCGATGTCGGCCAGGTACTCCTCGCGGGTCGGGATGCGGCCCAGGCGCGAGCAGATCGCCGCCAGCTCCGCCGAACCCAGGAACACGTTGGAGTTGCGGCCCAGGCGGTTGGGGAAGTTGCGGGTGGAGGTGGAGAACACCGTGGCGCCCTCGCGCACCTGGGCCTGGTTGCCCATGCACAGCGAGCAGCCCGGCATCTCCATGCGCGCGCCGGCGGTGCCGAAGGTGCCGTACACGCCCTCCTTGGTCAGCTCCGAGGCGTCCATCTTGGTCGGCGGCGCGACCCACAGGCGGGTCGGGATGTCGCGCTTGCCTTCCAGCAGCTTGGCCGCGGCACGGAAGTGGCCGATGTTGGTCATGCACGAACCGATGAA
>JBQGEI010000325.1:0-2951 GCA_052039535.1 Pseudoxanthomonas sp. | reverse complement strand
CGCATGTTCACCAGCCGCGCCGAGTACCGGCTGCAGCTGCGCGAGGACAATGCCGACCTGCGCCTGACCGAAACCGGGCGCCAGCTGGGCGTGGTGGACGACACGCGCTGGGCGCACTTTGCCGCCAAGCGCGAGGCGATCGAGCGCGAGACCGCGCGTCTGCGCGCGCTCTGGGCCACCCCGGCCAATGCGGTCGGCCGCGAGGTCGAACAGGTGCTGGGCGTGGTCGTGAGCCGCGAGACCAATGCACTGGACCTGCTCAAGCGCCCGGAACTGGATTACGCGGCACTGACCCGCGTGCCCGCACTGGGCCCGCCGGTGGCCGACGCCCAGGTGGCCGAGCAGGTGCAGATCGGGGTCAAGTACGCCGGCTATCTGGACCGCCAGCGCGAGGAGATCGAGCGGCAGCGCCGGCACGAGTCCACCCCCATCCCGCAGGACTTCGATTACACCGGCGTGCGCGGGCTGTCGGCCGAGGTGCAGCAGAAGCTGGAACGCGTGCGGCCCCTGAGCATCGGCCAGGCCCAGCGCATTCCGGGCATGACGCCCGCGGCGATCTCGCTGCTGCTGGTGCACCTGGAGCGCCAGCGCCGCAGCCGCGTGGCCTGAGGGCAGGTTCCGGCCCATGGCGGGCCGTAAGATCGGTTACCCAGGCCGTCGGTCGGCGGCGAAGGAGCGTAGCGATGTACACCCTGCATATCGCCAACCGCAACTACTCGTCCTGGTCGCTGCGGCCGTGGCTGCTGCTGCGGATGCTGGACATCCCGTTCGCGGAGCGGATGGTGCCGTTCCACGATGCAGCCGCGTGGCAAAACTTCCGCGCACACTGCCCGGCAGGCCTGGTCCCGACCCTGGAAGACGAAGGGCTTCTGGTGTGGGAATCGCTGGCGATCGTCGAATACCTCGCCGAACACCACCCCGGCGTGTGGCCCCAGGACCGCGAAGCACGCGCCTGGGCGCGCAGCGCGGCTGCGGAAATGCATGCCGGCTTCGGCCAGCTGCGCAGCCGCTGCTCGATGAACTGCGGCGTGCGCGTGCGCCTGCACGCGATGCCGGCGGGACTGCAACGCGACCTGGCGAGGATTTCGACGTTGTGGAGCGAGGGCCTGGCCCGCTTCGGCGGCCCGTTCCTGGCCGGCAACAGGTTCAGCGCGGTGGATGCCTTCTACGCGCCGGTGGCGTTCCGCCTGCAGGGCTACGGACTGGTGCTCGCGGACCCGGAGGCCGACGCCTACGGGCAGCGGCTGCTGCAGCTGGCACCGATGAGGGACTGGTACGAACAGGCGCTGGCCGAGGATTTCCGCGAGCCGGCGCATGAGGCCAGCCTCGCCGATGCCGGCGAGGTGCTGCAGGACCTGCGCGTACCGGAGCGCACAGGCGGTTGAGGCGGTCCGGACGCGCTTATGCCACTGGCACGCGCCACGCCCGGTTCCAGGGCATGCGCACCAGCAGACGGGCCATCCCGCAGAAACCGGTGGCGCCTGCCAGCAGCAGGCCGCCGCCGACGAAGCCGGTCAACAGCAGGAACCATGGCGAGGCGGTGGCCGCCAGCAGCGTACCCAGCACCACCAGGCCACCCGCACCCAACTGCACCTGGCGCATCAGCTCCAGCGGGGCGCCGGCGTCGCGCGTTACCGGCAGGCCGGCCTGCTTCCATGCGTCCAGGCCGCCGTCGATGACGTAGGCGGTGCAGCCGCCGGCCGCCGACTCCAGTGCGCGAAGGTTGCCGCGGGTGCGCATGCCGGAGCGGCAATGGAACACCACGGGCCGCTGCGTATCCGCCTGGGCCAGGGCAGGTACCGAGGCCAGCTCCGCCAGTGGAATGCAGCGCGCACCGGGGATGCGTTCGCGCGCGTGTTCGTCGGGACTGCGGATGTCCACCAGCAACGCGCCCCGCTCGATCAGGGCGCGGGCTTGGGTCGGGGCAAGGGTCTTCATCAGGGGGCTCCGCGTGCAGTCAGGGACAGAAGGTCTGCTTCAGCGCGGCCACCAGCGTCTCCACCCGCGGATCGGCGATGCGGTAGTGCATCGCCTGGCCCTCGCGGCGGCAGCTGACCAGCCCGTCCTCGCGCATGCGCGCCAGGTGCTGGGACAGGGCCGACTGGCCCAGTTCGACCCACTCGAGCAGCTGGCCGACGGTCATCTCACCGTGGGCGATCAGCAGGCACAGCACCAGCAGGCGCTGCTCGTGGCCGAGGGTGCGCAGCATGGCCGCGGCCTCGGAGGCCTTGTCCCGGAGAAAGCGGCGGTCGGCAGCGGTGAGTGCGGTGTTCATGCCGGCAATGTATCAGAACTTGCTAAATTAGCAATGCCTAATATACTTGGCCCAACCACATCGATGGAGCAGTGCAATGAACGCGGCCAACTACAGCGAACTGACCCGCGACATCTCGCGCAATCTCACCCAGCTGCGCAGCCACAATGCCGAGGTCATGCACGGCTTCGGCGCGCTCAGCAAGGCCGCGATGGCGCCGGGCGCGCTGGACGAGAAGACCAAGGAACTGATCGCCATGGCCATCGGCGTGGCCAACCGCTGCGACGGCTGCCTGGGCTTCCATGCCAAGGCGCTGGTGCGCCTCGGGGCCACCCCGGAGGAGTTCCGCGAAATGCTTGGCGTGGCGGTGTACATGGGCGGCGGTCCGTCGCTGATGTACGCGGCCAACGCGCAGGCGGCCTACGACGAGTTCAGCAGCGCGTCCGGCGCCGCCTGAGCGGGCAGCGACACCTCCATGCAAAGGGCGGGCACCGCCGGCCCTTTGCACATGTTCGACAGTGCCGCCTCAGCCGCGGCGCAGCCCCTTCAGGGCATCGGCCATGGCGCTGTTGAACGGCGAGGCCTGCTGCTGCGACGCACGCGGGGCATTGCCGCCGCGGCCACGATCTCCGCCGCGCGGGGCATTGCCACGGGCATCGCGATCACCGCCACGCGCATCGCGCGCGCTGGCCTGGCC
>JBQGEI010000324.1:0-5272 GCA_052039535.1 Pseudoxanthomonas sp. | reverse complement strand
CGGTGGTGGTCCTCAGCAACCGCGACGATCCCGGCCCCTACCCGCTGGCACTGGCGCTGGGGCGGATGTACGGCGCTGGGTCCAGCCTGGGTGGCTGACGCCGCCGGCGCGCTGGCAGCTGCCGCCGCTCAGCGCAGGTCGGCGATCACCACCTGCGCCGCGTTGTGCCCCGGGGCACCGGTGACGCCGCCGCCGGGATGGGTGCCCGACCCGCAGAGGTAGAGCCCCGGAATGGCGCCGCGATAGCCGGCCTGCCCGAGCATCGGCCGCGCCGAGAACAGCTGGTTGAGGCTCAGCGCGCCGTGGAAGATGTCGCCGCCGACCAGTCCGAACTCGCGCTCCAGGTCCAGCGGCGACAGCACCTGACGCCCGAGCACCGAGGTGGAGAAACCCGGCGCGAAGCGGTCGACGGTGGCCAGCATCAGGTCGGCCACCTCCTCGCGGTGGTCGTCCCAGCTGCGGCCGTCGGGCAGCTGCGGGGCCACGTGCTGGCAGAACAGGCTGGCCACGTGCATGCCCGGGGGTGCCAGTGAGTCGTCCAGGGTCGAGGGCACCAGCATCTCCACGATCGGCTGGCGTGACCAGCCGTGCTGGCGTGCGTCGCGCCACGCGCGGTCCATGTAGTCCAGGCTCGGCGCCAGGATGATGCCGGCGGTGAGGTGGTCGCCCGCCCCCGGCAGCGCACTGAAATCCGGCAGTCGCGACAGCGCCACGTTCATGCGGAAGGTCCCGGAGCCGCAGCGCCAGTGGCGCATGCGATCGGCAGTGGCCGCCGGCACTGCCGCCGGCGGCAGCAACTGCTGGTAGAGCAGCTTCGGGTTGACGTTGGCCACGACCGCCCGGGCACGCAGGGTCTCGCCGGCCGAGGTGACCACACCCGTGGCGCGTCCGCCCTCGACCAGTACCCGATCCACCCCTTCCCCGGTGCGTATCTCCGCGCCGGCCGCTTGGGCGGCCCCCGCCATCGCCTGCGTGATCGCCCCCATCCCGCCGATGGCATGCCCCCATGCGCCCTTGACCCCGTTGGCCTGGCCGAACACGTGGTGCAGCAGCACGTAGGCGGTGCCCGGGGCGTAGGGGCTGGCGTAGTTGCCGACCACCCCGTCGAAGCCGAACAGCGCCTTGACCGGCTCGCTCTCGAACCACCGGTCCAGGTACTCGGCCGCGGAGATGGTGAACAGGTCCAGCAGGTCCTGGCGCAGGGCCGGGTCCAGCGCGTGCAGCCGTCGACCGACGCGCACGCCGCGCAGCAGTTCGGGCAGGGCCTGCAGCCAGCCGCCGTCGGTGATGTTGGGCGGCGCCTGCAGGGCCAGCGCGCGAAGCACGTCGGCCATGACGTCCAGCCGCGCTTCGTACGCTGGCAGCGCCTCGGCGTCGCGCCGGGAGAACTTCGCCACCTCGACGGCGCTGCGGCCCGCCCCGGTCAGCAGGTAACGGCCGTCGGGCAGCGGCAGGAAATTGTTGTGCCTGCGCAGCACCACCCGCAGGCCGTGGCCGTGCAGGTCCAGGTCGTCGATCACCTTCGGCTGCAGCAGCGACACCGTGTACGAGGCTACCGAGTTGCGGAAGCCTGGATGGAACTGCTCGGTCACCGCCGCGCCGCCGACCACGCCACGACGCTCGAGCACGGTCACCTTGAGCCCGGCGCGGGCCAGGTACGCCGCGCAGACCAGGCCGTTGTGCCCGCCGCCGACCAGCAGCACGTCGCATCGTGTGTCGTGTTTGCGCATGCCGCAGGTATACCACCGGCGAGGCCCGGTCAGACCACCAGGCGCGTGCCCGGCTGCGGCAGTTCGACCCGGGCACCGAACTGGCGCCCAAGCTCCCCGGCCAGCACCTCGCGGGCACGGTCCTCGCCGTGGACCAGTGCCACCGGGGGCGTGTCACGGAACTGCCGGTACCAGGTCATCAGGCCGCGCTGGCCGGCGTGCGCCGACAGGCCACCGACGGTATGCACCTGCGCCGCCACCCGTACGTCATGGCCATGGATGCGCACCCATGACGCACGTTCGACCAGGTGTCGGCCCAGGGTGCCCTCGGCCTGGTAGCCGACGACCACCACGTGGGTGTTGCGGCGCCCGAGGCGGTGGCGCAGGTGGTGCTGGATGCGCCCGCCATTGGCCATGCCCGAGCCGGCGATCACGATCACGCCCGATTCGACGGCATTGATCCCGATCGATGCCGGGGTGCTGGCGGTGTAATGCAGGTTCGGCAGGCGGAACGGCGAGGGCTTCTGCCGCCACACCTGGCATGCCTGTTCGTCGAACAGTTCGTGGTGGCGCTCGTACACCGCGACCACCTTGCCGGCCATCGGGCTGTCCAGGAAGATCCGCCAGCGCTCGAGGTTCCATTCGCTCCAGTAGCGGGCGAACCAGTACAGCAACTCCTGGCTGCGGCCCACGGCGAAAGCCGGGATCAGCACAGTACCGCGCTCACGCCAGGCATGCTCGAACACCTCGCCCAGCTCCTGCACGGTGGAGGCGCGTTCGCGGTGGTCACGGTCACCGTAGGTGGACTCCATCACCACCAGGTCGGCCTCCGTGATGGCGGCGGGATCGCGCAGGATCGGCGTGCCCTTCGGGCCCAGGTCGCCGGAGAACACCAGCTTGCGACCGTCCCCCCACAGCTCGACGATGCACGAGCCGAGGATGTGGCCGGCATCGCGCAGGGCCAGTTCCACCCCGGGCAGGATCGTGGTGCGGGCCTCGTAGTCCAGGGGCTGCAGCAGTTCCAGCACCCGCGCCACGTCGGCCAGGTCGAACAGAGGGACCCGCGCCGGCTCGCCCGGCCGGCGCCGGCGGTTGGCGCGCTCCGCTTCGGAAGCCGCAAGCGAGGCCGCGTCCTCCAGCATCACCGGCAGCAGGTCGGCGGTGGCCCGCTGCAACCACACCGGGCCGCGGAAACCGCGCGCCACCAGCAGTGGCAGGCGCCCGACGTGGTCGATGTGGGCGTGACTGGCCACTACGGCGTCCAGGCCGGCCGGATCGAACGGGAACGGCGCGGCGTTGGCGGCCTCGGCCTGGCCGCTGCCCTGGACCAGGCCGCAATCCAGCAGGATGCGGCGCCCGGCGGCGGTGACCAGCTGCATCGAGCCGGTCACCCCTCCGGCCGCCCCGTGGAACTCGATGTCCATGCGGTCTCCCGTAGGTGCGAGGTCATTGTGCACGCATGACCTCCGGCAGTCCCCCGGCCAGCGCACGCGGGCGTACAGTCGGGGCACTGCCCCGCTCCCGGGGCCAACGCGCGCCCCCGTGGCCGGAGACCCTAACGTGAACAACCGCAAGACCCACGCCCTGCTGTTGCCGCTGGCCGTTGCCGCGGCACTGGCCGCCTGCTCCAAGGAGGAGCCGGCGGCGACGGCCCCCGCCCAAGCCGCCGCACCGGCGCTGACCCTGGACGAAAGCAAGCTGCCGCCGGTCAACCGCTTCGCCCTGGCCGACCTGGACGACAGCAGGCAGGCCTGCACCGATTTCGCCGGCTACGCCAACGGCAAGTGGCTGGCCGCCAACCCGATCCCGGGTGACCGCACCAGCTGGGGTGCGTTCGAGATGCTCGACGAGCGCTCCAACGCCATCCAGCGGCAGCTGGCCGAGCAGGCCGGGGACGACACCGCCGCCACCGGCGTGAAGAAGATCGTCGGCGACCTGTGGGCCACCGGCATGGACGAGGCGAAGATCAACGCCCAGGGGATCGAGCCGCTGGCCGCTGAACTGGCCGCGATCGATGCGCTGGCCGACAAGGACGCCATCGCCCAGTACCTGCGCACCAGCGCGGCCAAGGGCGGCAACTTCCTGTTCGGCTTCGGCGCCGAGGCCGACTTCCAGAACCCCGACCAGAACATCGCCTACGCGATGCAGGGCGGCCTGGGCCTGCCGGACAGCAAGTACTACACCGACGCGGACAAGCAGGACATCCGCGAGAAGTACGTCGCGCATATCGCGCGCATCCTGCAGCTATCCGGCGTCGATGCCGCCGCCGCCGCGGAACAGGCCAGGCAGGTGATGGCCTTCGAGACCCGCCTGGCCAAGGCCTCCAAGTCGCGTGAGGACCTGTCCCGCGACGTGTCGCTGTACTACAACCCGGTGAGCCTGGCCGACGCCGACGCGCTGACGCCGAACTTCCCGTGGTCGAAGTTCTTCGAGTCCCAGGGCGTGGCCGCGCCGACGATGTTCTCGCTGGCCACCCCGGACTTCCACAAGGCCGTCGACAAGGCCCTGGGCGACACCGACCCGGGCGTGTGGAAGGCCTACCTGCGCTTCCATACCGTCGATGGCGCCGCGCCGTACCTGAGCGATGCATTCGTGCAGGAGAACTTCAACTTCTACTCGGCCACCCTGCGCGGCCAGAAGGAGATGAAGCCGCGCTGGAAGCGCGTGCTGGGCACGATCAACGAGCAGGCTGGCGAGGCGCTGGGCCAGATGTACGTGGACGTGGCCTTCCCGGCCGAATCCAAGGCCAAGATGGAGGCGCTGGTCGCCAACCTCGGCACCGCGCTGAAGGCCCGCATCGGGAACCTGGAGTGGATGGGCGCCGACACCAAGCAGAAGGCGCTGGCCAAGCAGGCGGCGTTCACCACCAAGATCGGCTACCCCGACAAGTGGCGCGTCTGGGACGGCCTGGCCACCGGCCGTGACAGCTACATCGGCAACGTGCTGGCCGCGCAGGAATACAACTACCGCTGGAACCTGTCCAAGATCGGCCAGCCGGTGGACAAGACCGAATGGGGCATGCCGCCGCAGATGGTCAACGCCTACTACAACCCGCTGCAGAACGAGATCGTGTTCCCGGCCGCGATCCTGCAGCCGCCGTTCTTCGACCCGCAGGCCACCGACGAGATGAACTACGGCGGCATCGGCGCGGTGATCGGCCACGAGATGACCCATGGTTACGACGACCAGGGCAGCCGCTTCGGGCCGACGGGCAAGTTCGAGAACTGGTGGACCCCCGCCGACGCCGAGGGCTTCGCCGCCCGCACCGGCAAGCTGGTGGCGCAGTTCGACGGCTACACCACCGCCGATGGCCAGAAGCTCAACGGGCGCCACACCCTGGGCGAGAACATCGCCGACCTGGGCGGCCTGGCCACGGCCTATGACGCGATGAAGGCCGCCGCCGGCGACGCCCCGGACCCGATGACCGACGGGCTGACCCGCGACCAGCGCTTCTTCCTCAACTGGGCCACGGTGTGGCGCCGCAACTTCACCCCGGAAGAGCAGAAGACCCGCCTGGCCACCGACGAGCATGCCCTGGCCGAGTTCCGCGCCATCGGCGCCCC
>JBQGEI010000323.1:0-1541 GCA_052039535.1 Pseudoxanthomonas sp. | reverse complement strand
GGTCTCGGCGGTGCGGCCGGACGACGTGGTCGCGCGCCTGGGCGGCGACGAGTTCGCGGTGCTGGCCGGCTGCGCCGACGGCGACGAGGGCGTGCGGGACCTGGCCCAGCGCCTGCTGGGCGTGGTCGGTCGTCCCATGTGGGTGGCCGGCCGCGAGCTGTTCCCCTCCGCCAGCATGGGCATCGCCCTGTGGCACCGGCGATATCGCACCGGCGAAGAGCTGCTGCGCGACGCCGACGCGGCGATGTACCGGGCCAAGCACGAGGGCCGGGACCGCTACGCGATCTTCGACGAGGCCATGCGCGAGCAGGCCGTGCGCAGCCTGGACCTGGAGGCCGACCTGCGCCGCGCGATCCAGCGCCAGGAGTTCCTGCCGTACTACCAGCCGATCGTGCGCCTGGACGACGGCCAGGTGGTCGGCCACGAGGCGCTGCTGCGCTGGCGCCACGAGCGCCGCGGCCTGCTGGCGCCGGCCGAGTTCATCGCCCTGGGCGAGGAGAGCGGCCTGATCGAGCAGGTGGACTGGCTGCTCTACGGACAGGTGATCTCCGAACTGGCGCGTGGCGGAGAAGGCTACATCTCGGTCAACGTCTCCCCGCGGCATTTCCGTTCGGCCGATTTCGCCGACCGCCTGCTGGGCCTGCTGGAGGCGGCCGGTGCCAACCCGGCGCGCCTGCGGGTGGAGATCACCGAGGTGGCACTGCTGGATGACTCGCCGCGTACCCGCCGCCTGCTCGACACCCTGCGCGCGCGCGGGGTGCGGGCGGTGCTGGATGACTTCGGCACCGGCTTCTCGGCCCTGTCCTACCTGCACCGGTTCCCGATCTCGGGACTGAAGATCGACCGCAGTTTCGTCACCGGGCTCGATGCCGCGGGCGGGCGCGAGGAGAGCCTGGCGCTGGTGGGCGCGATCCTGGCGCTGTCGCGCAGCCTGGGACTGGAGACGGTGGGCGAGGGCATCGAGACCCCCGCCCAGCGCGACATCCTGCTGGAACTGGGCTGCGCCGGCGGCCAGGGCTTCCTGCTCGGGCGCCCGGGCGAGCGGCGGATCGGCTGACGCGCCCTCAGCTGCGGATCACCAGCAGCCGCACCTCGCTCATGTCCTCGATCGCGAACTTGACGCCCTCGCGGCCCAGGCCCGAATCCTTGACCCCGCCGTAGGGCATGTTGTCCATGCGGAAGCTCGGCACGTCGCCGACCACCACGCCACCGACGTCCAGCCGGTCCCAGGCCAGCATCGCGTGGGCCAGGCTGTCGGTGAACACGCCGGCCTGAAGCCCGAAATCTGAATCGTTGACCGTCGCCAGCGCGGCCTCGAAATCCTCGAAGCGCTCCAGCACCGCGACCGGGCCGAACGCCTCCTCGCGCTGCAGCTCGCACTCGCGCGGCACGTCCTCCAGCAGCGTGGCCTGGAGCAGGTTGCCGCTGCGGCCGCCGCCGGCCACCAGGGTGGCGCCGGCCTCGCGCGCACGCCCGATCCAGCGCTCGAGCCGGATCGCGGCGTCCTCGTCGATCATCGGACCGATGAAGGTGGCCTCGTC
>JBQGEI010000322.1:0-4144 GCA_052039535.1 Pseudoxanthomonas sp. | reverse complement strand
GCCGCCACGCGACCGGTACGGTTCGTGGCTGAGGAACTCCGGGCGGTAGGCGGTGCGACGCCGCGCACGTCCTTGGCGCGTCGCGCGCCCGAGGCGCACCCGTGCTTCGCCTTGGCCGGGCGGACGGACCGGCCGGGCCGGTGTAGGGAGATCCGCCGCCGTCGGGGGCAAAGTTTTCTGGGCTGTCGCGGCTGAGCCATGGGACGGCGAGCCGGGGGGAGGGTCACTTGAACGGCCTTGGGGCGCACGCGGCGCCAAAGCCGACCGTCGCAGCCGTAAATCCTGCGCCGGAGTCGGGTTCCCCCAGCGGCGCGGGGTTTTCCTACGGAGCGGTGGTGGTCTGCCTGACCTGCCCGCGGCCGGAACTTCCATCTGTGCCGACCAGAGGTCGGAAGATTCCTACACCCCCTCGGAAAACTCCGACACTTTCTGGCGGTTCCCGCCGATGGCGCACGGCGCCGATGCGGTCCAGCTTCGGTGCGCCGGCCAAGCGGGCCGGCATTCCCTCTGACAAGGAGCTGACCGTGACCCAGAACCTTATCGACTTCGAGCTGTCCGCCGAGGCCCTGGCCCAGATCGACGAGGCGCTCGTGCGGCTGGAGACCCAGCTGGTGCTGTTGCGTGCGCTGGACCCGGAGGCGCGCCGGAACCTGATCAGGATGGGCGACAAGTCCGAGGCGTTCTGCCGGCAGGCGCTGGTGGCCTTCAGCCAGAACCAGGAAGTGCTGCCGCGCAACTTCGACGTGCCCGCCTACCAGCGCGACCTGGCGGCGCTGGACGCGCTGCGTCCGCTGCGGGTGCGCGTGGAGCGCCTGCTGGAGCGGATGAACGACACCGAGACTGCCCTGGGCAGCGACCTGATGGCTGCGTCGCTGGAGGGCTATGCGGTGCTGAAGGTCGCCGGCAAGGGCGAGGGCCTGCAGGCCATGCGGCGGATGCTGTCGGCGCGCTTCAGCCGCGGCCGCCGCAGCAGCGAGGGTGCGGCGCCGGACGCCGCGCCGGAGCCGGTGCAGTAATCCGTCCCACGCAAGCAACACGAAGGCCGCCTCCGGGCGGCCTTCTTTCTTGTGTCCCTGCCAACCCGTGCAGGGCGTTTTTGCGCATTCCCGGGGGGCGCTTCCCAGGGCGACCGTCCGGATCGCGGTGCCTTCGATCCGGGCTACGGCTTTGCCTGGGCGGCGGCCGGCGCAGGCCGGGCAGGGAACGCAGGGGGGCGTCGGGGCGATGGCCTGGGTCCCACGCGGGCGTGAGAGGGGGCAGAAGCCCCCGGATGCGCTGCGCTTATCCGGGCTACGGCTTTGCCTGCGCGCCGGGTCGGCGCAGGCGGGCCAGGGAACGCAGGGGGCGTCGGGGCGATGGCCTGGGTCCCACGCGGGCGTGAGGGAGGGCGGAAGCCCCCGGATGCGCTGCGCTTATCCGGGCTACGGCTTGTGGCAGCCGCGATGCGGGCTGGCGCCACCCTTGCACGGGGTCCACCCCGGCAGGCGCCGCACGGCGCAAGTCGACCAAGGTCGCAGCAAATTGGTGAACCTCGCCGCTTTTGCCCGGACTTCTGGCACACGCCCGGGGGGCCATATGCAATACAGTTACAGGTTCAACCGTGTCCGGAAGCTGTGAATGATCCTTCGTACGTGTGTCCTGTCCGCCGCCATTGCGGCCACCCTGATGGGCGTCAGCCCGACCAGCGCCGCCGCCCAGGCCAGCCCGGCCCGCGCCGAGCAGTCCGCCAATCCGCTGATTGGCGCCTGGAGCACCCCTGACGGCGTCCCGCCGTACGACCGCATCCGCCCGGAACACTACGAGCCGGCGTTCGACCTGGCCATTGCTGCGGCGCGCGAGCAGAGCCAGCGCATCGCCAAGGACCCGGCCAAGCCGACCTTCGAGAACACCATCGAGGCGATGGAGCGCTCGGGCCGTGAGCTGAGCCGCGTGGCCAGCACCTTCTTCACCGTGGCCTCGGCCGATGCCACCCCGGCCAACCAGGCCATCCAGAAGGCCATCGCGCCCAAGCTGGCGCGGCTCTCCAACGAGACCCTGCTCGACCAGGCGCTGTTCCAGCGCGTGGACGCGCTCTACAGGCAGCGCGACAGCCTGGGCCTGAACCCGGAGCAGGCGCGCCTGCTGGAGCAGACCCACAAGCGCTTCGTGCGCGCCGGTGCCGCGCTCTCGCCGCAGGCCCGCACCCGCGTGGCCGCGATCAACGAGGAGATGGCCAACCTCGGCGTGCAGTTCGGCCAGAAGCTGCTGGCCGACCAGAAGGCCAATGACGTCTTCCTCAGCGCCGAGGAAGTGAAGGGCCTGCCGGCCGACCAGGCCAGCGCCGCGGCCGCCGCTGCGGCTGCCGCCGGCAAGCCGGGCCAGTACCTGTTCCCGGCCACGCGTTCGGCCGCCGAGCCCTTCCTGACGGCCGCGCCCAACCGCGCCGCGCGCGAGAAGATCTGGCGCGCCTTCACCTTCCGCGGCGACAACGCCAACGCCAACAACACCAGCGCCGAGATCAAGCGCCTGGTGGAGCTGCGCATCGAGCGGGCCAAGCTGATGGGCGCGGACACCCACGCCGATTTCGTGCTCTCCGATGCCATGGCCAAGACCCCGGAGGCGGCGATGGAGCTGCTGATGGCGGTGTACACCCCGGCGCTTGAGCGTGCCAAGGAGGAGCTGGCCGACATCCAGGCCCTGGCCGCGAAGGACGGCATCACCGACGTCCAGCCGTGGGACTGGCGCTACTACGCCGAGCAGGTGCGCAGCGAGCGCTTCGCCCTGGACGAGGCGCAGGTCAAGCAGTACATGCCGCTGGACGGCATGGTCCAGGCGATGTTCGAGACCACCCAGAAGCTGTTCGGCCTCACCGCGCATGAGCGCACCGACATCCCGCCGTACGCCGAGGGCGTGCGCGTGTTCGAGATCCGCGAGGCGGACGGTCGCAAGGTCGGCCTGTTCTACGCCGACTGGTTCGCGCGCCCGACCAAGCGCCCGGGCGCCTGGATGAACAGCATCCGCGTGCCGAACGGGCTGCTGGGCGAGACCCCGATCGTGGTCAACAACCAGAACATCACCCCGCCGGCCGCCGGCGAGCGGGCGCTGATCTCGCTGGACGAGGCGCAGACCCTGTTCCACGAGTTCGGCCATGGCCTGCACGGCATGCTGTCCAGGGCGCATTACCCGAGCCTGTCCGGCACGGCGGTGTCGCGCGACTTCGTCGAGTTCCCCTCGCAGGTGTACGAGCACTGGATCACCGAGCCGACCATCCTGCAGGCCCACGCCCGCAACGCGGCCGGCGAGCCGATGCCCAAGGCGATGCTGGAGTCGCTGCTCAAGGCGCAGACCTTCAACCAGGGCTTTGCCACCGTGCAGCAGCTGTCCTCGGCCATCCTCGACATGCGCCTGCACCAGCTCACCGCACTGCCGGCGGACTTCGACGCCGGGCAGTGGGAGGCCGCGCAGCTGCGCGAGCTCGGCGTGCCGGAGGAGATCGGCATGCGCCACCGCCTGCCGCACTTCAGCCACATCTTCGATGGCGGCTATTCGGCCAGCTACTACGCCTACACCTGGGCCGAGGCGATGGACGCCGACGGTTTCGACGCGTTCAAGGAAGCCGGCAACGTGTTCGACCCGGAGCTTGCCGCCAAGCTGCGCCGCGAGGTGTACGAGGTCGGCAACACCCGCGACCCGGCCGAGAGCTACAAGGCCTTCCGCGGCCGCATGCCGACCGCCGACGCGCTGCTGCGCAACCGCGGCCTGAAGTGATCCACCGGCCCGTGCGGTAGGACGAAGGCGACCCGGGCAACCGGGTCGCCTTTTTCGTGCCAGCCCATCGGCCGCCACGCATCGGGGAATGACGGCGGCATCCCGGATGCGGCCTTTCGGCCTTATCCGGGCTACGGCGCGAGGGGATGGCATCACACCCGGCGCTGCGCACCCACGCGTAGCCCGGATAAGCGAAGCGCATCCGGGAGCGACGGGGCGGTCCCCGGATCCGGCCTTCGGCCTTATCCGGGCTACGGCGCGAGGAATGGCATCACGGCCGGCGCTGCGCACCGCCGAGTAGCCCGGATAAGCGAAGCGCATCCGGGAGCGGCGGGCGTTCCCGGATGCGGCCTTTCGGCCTTATCGGGACGACGGCGCACGGCGCCGGCCGTACCCG
>JBQGEI010000321.1:0-15860 GCA_052039535.1 Pseudoxanthomonas sp. | reverse complement strand
GCCTTGGCGGGGGACTCGACGATGAGCAGGTGCTTGGGCATGGATAAACCCGAGGGGGAGCGGTCCTTCCGGGACCGGAACGTGCAACAGGCGGGGTGAAGAACAGGTCCGCCAAAGATGCCGACGCCCGGGGGCGGGACCCCCGGGCGCGGCTGCATTCTATTTATAGGTGAACCACGCGCCGACCGGGCTGTCAAGCCGGCCCGCGGCGCGGGCGGTCAGTTCCAGCTGCCGCTGTTGGCCAGCAGTGCGCCCATCGCCACGAACAGCACCAGGGCGGCGGCGGCCAGCAGGCCCCACAGCGCCAGGACCACGATGGTGACCGTGCCCAGCTCCCGGCGCTGCCACTCCGGATGCTCGGTGAACGCCCACTTGTCCACCACCAGGGTGTCACACAGCATGTCGTGCAGGCCCTGCTTGCGCTCGGTGAAGGCGGCCATCAGGTAGCCGATGCCCAGGATCAGGCCACTGAGGATCGCGGCGAAGTAGCGGCCGATCGCGCGCAGCAGGCCGATGCGGCTGCCGTCGGTGCGCACGACCTTGATGCCGATGGCCATCTTGCCGAGCGTGGCCTGGCCGCGGGAGGCGTGGAAGCCGGCGTAGTAGGCCGCGCTCAGCCCCAGCGACACCAGCTGGATCACCACCTGCAGCATCACCGCCGCCGCGCCACCGCCATCGCCGGACAGTGCCAGGGGGATGGCGAGCATGCCCAGCATCACGCCGATCACGCCGCCGACGATGCCCACGACCAGGCTGTCGATCAGGTAGGCCGCCACGCGCTTCCAGAAGCCCGCCAGCACCACCTCGCCGGGCTGGCGCAGGGCCCAGCCGGCGTCGGCGGTGGCCGCCGGTGCCGCGTAGGGCGAATACGCGGCCGGCTCCTGGACCGTCCAGGTGTCGGCCGCCGGGGTGGACGGACCCGCATGCCGGGATCCGGGCACCACGGCGGCCGCCGGGTCCGGCTCAGCCGGTGCCCCGGCCGCGGCGGTGGCATGGTGGGCCGTGGCTGCGGCCGCGGACGCGCCGGCGTCGCTGTCGCCGGCCAGGGTCCAGCCGTCGTGGCGTCCAGCCCCCGCCGGTACCGGCCCGCCGGCCGGGCCCGGGTCAAGCGGGCTGGCCGCGGCGGCGGGGTCCGGATCCTGCAGCGCGGACAGTGCCGCGGCAGGTGCCTGCGGCGGCGTGGCCGGGCCCAGGGCATCGAGGTGCGCGCCCAGCGCTTCCCACTGCGCCAGGCCGTCGCGCCAGACCAGGCTGCTGCCGTCGAGGTGGCCCGCGCGGTACAGGCGCGCCAGTTCATGGGCCTCCACGGGCCCCTGCTGCTGCCGGTTGCGGTCGGCGTAGTACCACTGCGTCATGCTTACAGGTCCTCGGTACAGGCCGCGTCAGCCGCGGCATTCGTGGGGCAGGTGGCGGTCCTCGACCGCCGACGAGCAGAGCCAGGTGTCCACGGCCGGGTTGTATTCCAGCCAGACCGCCTGGCCGTCCAGGGCCTCGTTGCCCGGCGCATGGATCATCGCCTCCAGTCCGCACAGCTCGCTCTCATCGAACTGGCCGAAGCGGATGGACTTCAGCGCGCCGCCCGCATAGCTGTCGGCCGCGGCGAAGCCCGCGTCGTCATTGCCCGGGCAGCGGCCCTCCCGCTCCAGGAAGGTGGTGACCGCCGGCTGGTGCGCGCGGGCCTCTGCGATGGCCGCCGCCGCGCGGGAGCGGGTGGTGTACTGCTGGTAGCTGGGCAGGGCGATGGCGGCCAGGATCCCGACCACCATCACCAGGAACAGGCCGCCGGCGCACACGATGGCCGCCAGCACGCAGCCGGAGCGGCGCGGCGGTGCCACCGGCGCCGCGATCGGCGCGGCGGACCCGGGCGGCAGGGGTGGCGTTCCCGGCACCGGGGGCGGGCCGAGCGATGGCGGCGCCAGTCCCAGTTCGGTGGCCAGCGCCGACAGCGGCATCCAGCCTGCCAGGCCGTCCCGCCAGACCGGGGTCTGCGGGCCGATCGCGCCCTCACGCGCCAGGGCGGCAAGCCCGGCTGCCGGCAATGGGCCGTGGCGCTGGCCGTCGGTGGTCGCGTAGTACCAGTCCGTCATCTGACCAGTTCCCCCAGCGCCGCCAGGCCGAAGAAGGCCACGAGGATGATCACGACCGACAGGGCCGACCACAGGGCCCAGAGGCCGGCCTTGCGCGAAGCGTCCAGCGCGCCGGCCAGGTCGCCGGCGGCACGGTAGCGATCCACCCGGCAGGCGTGGACGATCGCCACCACGCCCAGCGGCCAGCAGCAGAACAGGGTGCTGAGGATCGCCCAGACCAGATGGGTGGGCACCGGGGGCACGCTGGCCGCGGTCGCGGCGCCGGGAGAGACCTGCGGCGCGGCATAGGGATCGGCGGGCGGCAACGCCGGGCCCGGCGACACTCCGGGAGCCGGCAGCCCGAGCTCGCCGGCCAGCTCGCCCATGGGGCACCACTGCGCCAGGCCGTCACGCCAGACCAGCGTCTGCGCGCCGACCACGCCCTGCCCGGCCAGAGTCCGCAGGTGCGAAGCCGGCAACGGGCCATGCCGCTGCCCGTCGGCAGCGACGTAGTACCAGGAATCCATTCGTTTCCCCCAGATGCGGCCGCCACGTTACCCCAAGCCCCGGACACGTGAAAGCCGGCACTGGGCCGGCTTCGGGCATGGCTGGGACGGAGCGGACGCTCAGTGCACCGGCTCGGGATCCTCGCCGAACATCTGGGTTTCCATCCACGCGTAGGCGGCCTCGGCGCCGGGCTGGGTGAACAGCACCATCAGCACCACCCACTTCAGGTCGTCCAGGTCCAGCTCGTCCTGGTCCAAGGCCATGGCGCGGTCCACCACCAGCTCGCGCTGGTGCGCGTCCAGCACCCGCTGCTGCTCCAGGAAAACCAGGAAGCCGCGGCACTCCACGTCCAGCTTGTCCAGCTCCGGGCCGTGGAAGATCCGCACCGGGCCGTCGCAGCGGGCCTCGCCGGTGGAGGGGCGCTGCTGCGCCAGGCCGTCGAGCCAGTCGAAGGCCTTGCTGATCTCGCTGGGGGTGAAGCCGGCCTCGATCAGGCCGGCCTGGAGCGGGTCACGGTCGCGCAGCGTGTCCGCATCGTCGGCGATGTAGTGTTCAAACAGGTAGAGCAGGACGTCCAGGATGCTTTCTTTCATTGCCCTCGGCCTGCGCCCGGGCGGGGCGCGGTGGGTGGGGAACCACGGGCGTGGCACCGTCGCTTTCCGTCGCCATCAGGCGACTGCGCCGCCGCCGGTGGACCTGCGCGCATATCGGCCATGTTCGACCGCGATCCGCCCGTCCAGTTCCATGGCCAGCAGCATGGACGACAGGGTGGCGGGCGTCAATCCGGTCCGTTCAGCCAGTACATCCATAGGGGTTGGGTCATGCCCGATCGCATGCCACAGGATGTCGTGGTCCGATGAAGGCGACGGCGCCGCGTTACCCGGCTCCGGCGCCGCCCCAGTGGTCGCCGGGTCGGGGTCCAAGTCGCGTGCCAGGCGGCCCGCCAGCGGGGCGATGCCGGCCAGCACCTCCGCCGGACCCTCCACCAGCTGGGCACCATCCCGGATCAGGCGATGGCAACCGCGCGCCTGCGGGTGGTGGATCGAGCCGGGCAACGCGAACACCTCCCGTCCATACTCGGCGGCCACCCGCGCGGTGATCAGCGCCCCGGAGCGCAGTGCCGCCTCCACCACTACCGTTCCCAGCGACAGCCCGGCGATGATCCGGTTGCGCCCGGGGAAGTGGATCGCCCGGGGCGGCGTGCCCGGCGGATGCTCGCTGACCACCGCCCCGTGCGCGGCCACGCGTTCCATCAGCGCGCCGTGGTGACGCGGATAGGGACGGTCCGGGCCGGTGCCGAGCACGGCGACCGTCAGCCCGCCGGCATCCAGCGCCGCCTGGTGGGCCGCGCCGTCGATGCCTGCCGCCAGGCCGCTGGCCACGCCCACGCCGGCCCGGCAGAAGGCGGCGGCGAAGGCCCGGGCGTTGTCGCGACCGCCGGCGCTGGCGCCGCGGCTGCCGACCAGCGCCAGCATCGGCTGCCAGAGATGGTCGGGGTCGCCGGCCACGAACAGGCCCAGCGGCGCGTCGGTGCATTGCCGCAGCAGCGGCGGATAGCGCGGGTCGTTCCAGGCCAGGAAGTGGTGGCCGGGCTGGGCCAGCCACGCCAGGCAGCGGTCCAGCACCGGCGTGGGGACCACCGGCAGGCGGGTGTCCGGGCCCGGCAGCTGGCGGGGCAGGGATTCGAGCAGCCGCCGGCGCGGTTCGCGCGGGCCGGGCGCCAGCGCCAGGCGCAGCAGGGGCAGGGGATCGGCGGACAAGGCGGCTGGCGTGGACATGCCCGCCATCGTGGCGTGGAAACGAAGACGGCGCCCTAGGGCGCCGTCGCGTTGCTCTGTAGGACTTTGCCGCTCAGTGGGCGTCCGGATGGCGGGCGTTGTAGCCCACCCGCACCGGCTTGACCCCGTCCATCACCAGCGCATAGCTGACCTTGTCATAGGTGCGGAACACCATCGCATGGGCGGCGTACTCCTCCGGCAGGGCCACGCCGCCGCCAGTGAAGCGGTCGTCCGTGCGCGAGGTCTCGCGGCCGGTGACCTTGTCGTTGACGTAGGTGCCATGGCGCCACAGCGATACCACGGTGCCGTTGTCGATGCCGTCGCTGGAGCCGGCCGACAGGGCGATCACGTCGCGCGGGCCGCCGGCGGTGAAGGCGTCGGCCACCGCCAGCACGCGCACCTGCGCCGGCAGCTGCGGCGGCGCGTGCGGGAAGAACTGCAGGTCGTACGGGTGCGGATCCACCGGGACCAGGCGGTCCCCGGCGCGCACTTCCTTGCCGCTGCTGTCTTCAAGGGCCAGGATCGCCACCCCGGCGGCATCGGCCGGCGCGCGGGTGATCGTGCCGACGTTGACCTGGGCCAGCTCGTAGCCGAGGAACGCGTTGCGGTCCGTCGGCGGGGTGTATTCCTTCCACAGGTTGCCGTCGCCGGGCAGGGTGCGGCCGGTGGCTTCCAGGTCCTGGTTGGGACGCGGCTGCGCATAGCGCACCGTGGGGCGCACCACCGCGTAGCGCTGGCCGGGCTGGGCGCCGGCGAGGTTCTTGACGTAGGCGGCCTGCCCGGCGCTGCCGCGCAGGCGGTTGTCCTCGAACGCCACCACGTAGGGCAGGTGCTCGAAGGCGTCGACCACGCGCAGGTTCTTCAGGAACGGCTCGATCTCCGACAGCGGCACCGCGCCGATCGGGGCATCCTCGCGCGGACCGGGCTGGACCCCGACGCGGTCGAGGTAGGCCAGGCTGAGCACGTCACCGGGATAGATCAGGTGCGGGTTGGCGACCTGCGGGTTGGCCTGCCAGATCTCCGGCCACAGCCACGGCTTCTGCAGGAAGCGTCCGGCGATGTCCCAGAGGGTGTCCCCCTTCCTTACGACATAGGTGTCCGGATGCGTGCCGGCGGACTCGACCGCCAACGCATACGTAGCAACAGTCAGCATCGCGACGGCAAAGGCCGTCCGAAGACGCTTGGTCATGATTGCGATCCGCCTGATTCCCCAACAGGTTCGCGACTATAGTCCAGAAACCCGGCTCCGGCGCAAGCATCCGCGCTAGAATTGCAACGGCCGGCCGGTTTGCGCCCGGCCCTTTTCCCGTTCGCCCCCCGGAGCGCTCCCCATGGCCCTGCTGCCCATCCTCGAATTCCCCGATCCGCGCCTGCGCACCAAGGCTGCCCCGGTGGAACCGGCGCAGGTGGCCAGCCCGGAGTTCCAAGGGCTGGTCGACGACATGTTCGAGACCATGTACGCCGCGCCCGGCATCGGCCTGGCCGCCACCCAGGTCGACCGGCACCTGCGCTTCATGGTGATCGACACCAGCGAGGACAAGTCCGCGCCGATGGTGTTCATCAACCCGGAGATCGCCACCTGCGAGGGCAAGCGCGCCTACCAGGAAGGCTGCCTGTCGATCCCGGGCATCTATGCCGACGTGACCCGCGCCGACTCCATCGTCGTGCGTTACCTCGACCGCCACGGCCAGGCGCAGGAAATGGCGGCCGATGGCCTGCTGGCGACCTGCATCCAGCACGAGATCGACCACCTGGACGGCAAGCTGTTCGTCGACTACCTCTCGCCGCTCAAGCGCGAGATGGTGCGCAAGAAGCTGGCCAAGGCGCGCAAGCACGCTGCGTGAGCCCGGTGGCGCCCACCGGCGCCCCGCAACCCCCAGGGCCGCCGGCCGCATGCCGGCCGGCCCCCGTTCCGCCCCCGGGCGGACGGGCCATCCGGAGATGATGACCCGATGAGGATCGTATTCGCAGGCACCCCGGAATTCGCGGTGCCTTCCCTGCGCGTCGCCGCGCAGCGCGGCGAGGTGGTGGCCGTCTACACCCAGCCGGACCGGCCCGCCGGGCGCGGGCGCGGGTTGCAGGCCTCGCCGGTCAAGCTCGAGGCGGTCGGTCGCGGGATCCCGGTGTTCCAGCCGGAAAGCCTGCGCGACCCCCAGGCACAGGCGCAGCTGCGCGCGCTGGCGCCGGACCTGATGGTGGTGGTGGCCTATGGCCTGATCCTGCCGAAGGCGGTGCTGGCGATCCCGCGCCACGGCTGCTGGAACGTGCACGCATCGCTGCTGCCGCGCTGGCGCGGGGCCGCGCCGATCCAGCGTGCGATCCAGGCCGGCGACGCGGAGACCGGCGTCTGCCTGATGCAGATGGAGGCCGGGCTGGACACCGGCCCGGTGCTGCTGGAGCAGCGCACCGCCATCGGCGGCGCCGACACCGGCGGCCAGCTGCACGACCGCCTGGCCGAGCTCGGCGCGCGCGTCCTGGGCGATGGCCTGGGACTGCTGCGCGCCGGCATCCGCCCGGTGCCGCGGCCACAGCCGGGTGAGGGCGTCAGCTATGCCCACAAGCTGGACAAGGCCGAGGCCCGGCTGGACTGGCATCGCCCGGCAGGCGAACTGGCCCGCACCGTGCGCGCATTCAATCCCTGGCCGATCGCCGAAGCCCAGGTGGCCGGCGAACGCCTGCGCATCCACGGCGCGGTGGCGTTGGAGCAGGCGCACGCCGCGGCCCCGGGCACCCTGCTGGCGGCCGGCCGCGACGGCATCGACATCGCCTGCGGCGAAGGCGTGCTGCGGCTGCGCGTGGTGCAGCGCGAGGGGGGCCGCGCGATCACCGCTGCCGACTGGCTCAACGCGCGCCGCGACCTGGTGGCTGGCTGACGGTGGCGGCACCGCGTCCGCCCGGTCGGCCCGGCCCCGCGCCGCGCCCTGAACGTCCGTCGCCTCCCGGCGTGGAGGTGCGCGTGCATGCCGCGCGCGTGCTCGACGCGGTGGTGCATCGCGGCCGCTCGCTGAAATCCGAACTGGCGCCGGTGCTGCCGCGCCTGGCCGATCCCCGCGACCGCGCGCTGCTGGAGGCGGTGGTGTTCGCCGCCCTGCGCGGCCGCTACCGGTACGAGGGCGCGCTGCGTGGCTGGCTGCAGAAACCGCCCGGCCCCGGCGATGGCGTGCTGGTGGCGCTGCTGCTGGCCGGTTGCGCCCAGCTGGAGGCGTTGCAGCTGCCGGCGCATGCGGCGCTGGACGCCACCGTCGAGGCGACGCGTGCGCTCGGCCGTCCGCACCAGGCCGGGCTGGTCAATGCGCTGCTGCGTCGCGCCCAGCGCGAGGGGTTTCCCGCCGCCGACCCGGCCGCGGCCTGGCCGCAGTGGCTGCGTGCCCGGGTCGAGGCTGCCTGGCCGGAGCAGGCGGCGGCGGTGTTCGCCGCCAGCGCGCATCCGGCGCCGCTGTGGCTGCGGGTCAACCGCCGCCGGGTCGCGCGCGACGCCTACCGCGCGCGGCTGGAGGAGGCCGGCATCGCCACCGGGATCGATCCGCGCCTGCCCGACGGCCTGCGGCTGGACGTGCCGCTGCCGGTGTCGGCGTTGCCAGGCTTCGACGAAGGGCTGGTGTCGGTGCAGGACGGGTCGGCCCAGCAGGTGGCCGACGCCCTGGCGCCGGAGGCCGGCGCACGGGTGCTGGACGCGTGCGCGGCGCCCGGCGGCAAGGCCGCGCACCTGCTCGAACGCGACGGCCAGCTGGAGCTGCTGGCGCTGGACGTCGATCCGCGCCGGCTGGCGCGGGTGGAGGACACGCTGCGCCGCGGCGGGCTGCTGGAGGCGGGCGGGCGGGTGCAGCTGCGCCCGGTCGATGCCACGGCGCCGGCGCTGTGGTGGGACGGCTTCACCTTCGACGCGATCCTGCTGGACGCGCCGTGTTCGGCCACCGGCGTGGTCCGCCGCCAGCCGGACATCCTGCTGCACCGCCGGCCGGCCGACATCGATTCGGTGGTGGCCGCCCAGGCGCGCCTGCTGGATGCGGCATGGCCGATGCTGCGGCCCGGCGGCACCATGCTGTACGCCACCTGCTCGATCCTGCCGGAGGAGAATGCCGGCCAGGTGGAGGCCTTCCTCGCGCGCACCCCGGACGCCGTGGTGGTACCGCTGGCGGAAGCCTTCGGCCACGCCGCCGGGCCCGGCCGCCAGCGCCTGACCGGCGAGGACGGCATGGACGGCTTCTTCTACGCACGGCTGCGCAAGGCCGACTGACCGCCCTTCCACATCCTGACGAGCCCACGGGCCATGCCGATCCAGCACCTGCGCCAACGCGACCACTGGCTGTTCTGGACGATGGCCCTGCTGGTGCTCGGCACCGGGCTGGGCCTGCGTGACCCCTGGCCGGCCGACGAGCCGCGCTTCGCGCTGGTGGCCAGGCAGATGGTGGAGAGCGGCAACTGGCTGTTCCCGCATCGCGGCACCGAGCTGTATTCGGACAAGCCGCCGATGCTGATGTGGCTGCAGGCGCTGTTCTTCACGGTGACCGGCAGCTGGCGGGTGTCCTTCCTGCTGCCGTCGCTGATGGCCGCGCTGGGCACGCTGTGGTGCCTGAAGGACCTGGCCGGCCGGCTCTGGACCCCGCGCGTGGGCCTGTACGCAGCCTGGGCGCTGCTGTTCGCGTTCCAGTTCACCTGGCAGGCGAAGAAGGCGCAGATCGACCCGCTGGTGACCTTCTTCATCACCCTGGCCAACTACGGCCTGCTGCGGCACCTGCTGCTCGGCCCGGCGTGGCGATGGTGGGCGCTGGGCTGGGCCGCGGCCGGCCTGGGGACGATCACCAAGGGCGTGGGCGCGCTGGCGCTGCTGATGCTGCTGCCGGCCGCGCTGGCCTCGCTGCGCGGCTGGCCCGGCGTGCGCCTGCGCGCGCGCGATCCCCGCTTCTGGCTCGGCCCGCTGGCGTACCTGGCCGCGGTGGCGGTGTGGCTGGTGCCGGTGGTCACGGTGGCGCTGGCGCGGGACCTGCCCGAATACCGTGCCTATCTCGAAGACATCCTGTTCCGGCAGACCGCCAAGCGGTACTCGCAGTCCTGGGACCACCACCAGCCGCCCTGGTACCACCTGGGGGTGATGGCCACGATGTGGATCCCCCCGGTGCTGGCGCTGCCATGGGCGCTGCCGGCGTGGTGGCGGCGGCTGCGGCGCCGGGATCCGCGCTACCTGCTGCCGCTGGCGTGGTGGGCGCTGATCGTCGTGTTCTTCTCCATTCCCGATGGCAAGCGCGACGTCTACGTGATGCCGGCCCTGCCGATGATGTGCCTGGCGCTGGCGCCGCTGCTGCCGGGCCTGCTGCGGCGGCGTGCGGCCAGGGTGCTGCTGCCCGGGCTGGCCGCGGGGGTGGCGGTGCTGTTCCTTGCCGGCGGCGCCTCGGTGCTGTCCGGCCATGGCTCGCTGGACGAGCGCCTGCGCGACCAGCGCGGGCTCGACCCGCAGGCCATCGCCGCCGGCGGCTGGATGCTGCTGGCGATCGGCGTGTGGGGCCTGGGCTGCGTGCTGGCGTTCCGGCGCCGCGTGGCCGCGGCGCTGTTCGCCACCCTGGCGGGGCTGTGGACGGTGTTCGGCCTGGTCGGTTACGGCCTGCTCAACGACGCCAGCTCCGCACGCGGGGTGATGACCGCCGCCGGCCGGCGCATCGGCCCGGAGGCGCAGCTGGGCCTGGTCGCCTGGAAGGAGCAGAACCTGCTGATGGCCGACCGCCCCGCGGCGACGTTCGGGTTCAAGCGGCCCTGGGACGAGCAGCTGCGGCTCGGCGTGGCATGGCAGGCGGCCGCCCCGGGGCGCTGGCTGCTGGTGCAGGAGGATGCGCTGGAACACTGCCTGGACCGTGCGCGGATCGAGCTGGCCGGCATCTCCAACCGGCGCCGCTGGTGGCTGGTGCCGCCGGGTGCCGTCAACGGCCCCTGCGCGGCCACCGAGGAGGAGAAGGCGCGCGCGCGCGCCGGGCAGGACGAGGACGTGGCCGGCTGAGCCGCGGACCGGCGGCTCAGCGTTTGTTCCGGGTCCGGCCGCGAACATTGCGCGCTCGACCAGGCGCCGACAGCCGAGGGACAGGGTGTGGACTGATACCGACCGGGCCGAAGGCCGCCGCCTGCGCTGGGCCCAGGCCTGTGCGGCGCTTGGCGTGTGGTGCCTGCCCGCTCTGGCCCTGACCCTTCCCAAGGGCCTGCTTCCGTTCGGCCTGCTGTTGCTGGTGTCCACCCTGCTGGTGCCCGGCGTGATCGCCGGCGCCCGTCGCATCGGCACGCCGCTGGTGCTGGTTGCCGGCGTTGCCGCCACGGCCATCGCCGTGGCCTTCCTCTCCAGCCAGGCCAGCGGCGGGGCGGGCATCGACAGCCGCGACCGCCTGCTCGTGCTGCCGTGGGCCATGGCCTGGGCCTGGGCGCTGCAGCCGTCGCTGCGCTGGCTCTGGCGCGGAGCGATGGCCGGGCTGGCCTGCGCGGCGGTGCTGGCGTTCGTGCAGATGGTCTCCGGGCTGCACCGCGCATCGGGCTGGGTCAACGCGATCGTGTTCGCCGACGTGGTGCTGATGCTGATGGTGCTGGCGGTGTTCTGCCGGCCGCCGCGCAGCTGGCACTGGGCGGTGCTCGGGCTGGTATTCGGCACCCTGGCGATCCTGTTCAGCGGCACCCGCGGCGCCTGGCCCGGGCTGCTGCTGCTGCTGGGCACGGTGGTCATGGGCAGCGGCTGGCAGAGCCGCCGTTACCGGGCGCTGCTGCTGGGCGCGGGCATGGTCGGGGTGGTGGCCCTTGTCGGCATGGTGCCGGGCATGAGCCACCAGCTGCGGCTGTCCGAGTTGCAGCAGGATCTGGTGCGGATCGATGCCGGCGACCACGAGTCCTCCGCCGGCGCGCGCCTGGAGCGGCTGGTGGTGGCCTCCGAGGCGTTCCGCGAACGCCCTTGGACCGGCGTGGGCTTCGCCCAGTTCGACCGGGCGATGCGCGAGCACCTGCCGGCCTGCAGCGGCCCCCGTCCGGCCGCGCGCTGCGACCTGGGGCACGCGCACAACGACGTGGCCGAGTGGGCCGCGACCATGGGCGTGCCCGGGCTGGTGGCGCTGCTGCTGCTGTACGGCGTGCCGCTGTGGCTCTTCCTGCGCATGTGGATGCGCACCGGCAGCCCGCGCCTGCGCGGGATCGGCGGCGGCGGCGCGATGCTGGTGGCGGTGTTCGCCCTGTGCGGGCTGACCCAGTCGATGTTCGCCCACCAGACCACCACCAGCGCCTATGCCGCGCTGGTGGGCATCCTGCTGGGGCTGGGGCTGCGCGAGGTGGAACGCCACGCCCGCGTGCCGGTTGCGCGCGGGTAGGCCGCCTTCCTGCCCAGCCTCCGCAGGGCGGTGTCGGGACCCGCGTCGCGGACCGGTCCTGCGCCACCTGCCGGATCCGCCACGCCGTTTGCCCGCATGCCCGGGCTGGGTGAGCGCTTGCCGCCGGTGGCCCACGGGCCGCAGCCCCGGCCTGCGCACAAAGAAGAACGCCGGCCAACTGGCCGGCGTTCTCCATGGAAGCCGGCCCGGGACCGGGCCGGCGGTGGATGACTTCAGTCGATCTGGTTGTCCTTGGTCTCGCGCAGGAACAGGGTGCCGATCACCAGGGTCATGACAGCGATGATGATCGGGTACCACAGGCCGTAGTACAGGTTGCCCGAGGCCGCCACCAGGGCGAAGGAGATCGCCGGCAGGAAGCCACCGAACCAGCCGTTGCCGATGTGGTACGGCAGCGACATGGAGGTGTAGCGGATGCGGGTCGGGAACAGCTCCACCAGGTAGGCGGCGATCGGGCCGTAGACCATGGTCACGTAGATCACCAGGATCCACAGCAGCAGGATCGTCATGGGCATGTTGATGCGCGCCGTGTCCGCCTTCTCCGGGTAGCCGGCATCGGTCAGGGCCGCCTTCAGCGCGCCGCCGAACTCGCCCTGGCGTGCCTTCAGCTCGTCGCCGGCCAGGCCGGTGGCCTCGTAGGAGGTGACCGGGCGCTCGCCGATGCGCACCTCGGCCAGCGAGCCGGCCGGGGCCGCCTCGATGGTGTAGGGCACGCCGGCACGCGCCAGCGCGGCAGTGGCCACGTCGCACGAGCTGGTGAACTTGCGCACGCCCGCCGGATCGAACTGGAACGAGCAGGTGGCCGGATCGGCAACCACCACCGCCGGCGAGGTCAGGCTGGCCTCCTCGGCGGCCGGGTTGGCGAAGTGGGTGATGCCCTTGAAGATCGGGAAGTAGGTCACCGCCGCCAGCAGGCAGCCGGCCATGATGATCTTCTTGCGGCCGATCCTGTCCGACAGCCAGCCGAAGAACAGGAAGAACGGCGTGGCCAGGGCCAGCGCCGCGGCGATCAGCAGGTAGGCGACGGTGGAATCGACCTTGAGGATGCTCTGCAGGTAGAACAGGGCATAGAACTGGCCGCAGTACCAGACCACGGCCTGGCCGGCGGTGGCGCCGAACAGCACCAGCAGCATGAGCTTCAGGTTGCCGCCCTTGACCGAGTCACGGAACGGCTGCTTGGAGCCCTTGCCCTCGGCCTTCATCTGCTGGAACAGCGGCGATTCGCTCAGCTGCAGGCGGATCCACACCGAGATGCCCAGCAGCACGATCGAGGCCAGGAACGGGATGCGCCAGCCCCAGTCCTCGAACGCCTCGGTGCCCAGCGTCAGCCGGCAGCCGAGGATCACCAGCAGCGACAGGAACAGGCCCAGCGTGGCGGTGGTCTGGATGAAGCTGGTGTACAGCCCGCGCTTGCCCGGCGGGGCGTGCTCGGCCACGTAGGTGGCCGCGCCACCGTACTCGCCGCCCATCGCCAGGCCCTGGGCCAGGCGCAGGACGATCAGGATCACCGGCGCGGCCATGCCGATGGATTCGTAGGTGGGCAGCACGCCGACCAGGAAGGTCGAGATGCCCATGATCAGGATCGTGACCAGGAACGTGTACTTGCGGCCGATGCGGTCGCCGAGGCTGCCGAAGAAGGCCGCGCCGAAGGGGCGCACGAAGAAGCCGGCGGCGAAGGCCAGCAGCGCGAAGATCATGCCCGTGGTCGGGTTGACCCCGCTGAAGAACTGCTTGGCGATGATCGCCGCCAGCGACCCGTACAGGTAGAAGTCGTACCACTCGAAGACCGTGCCCAGGCTGGAGGCGAAGATGACCTTCTTGTGGCCGGCGGTGAGCTCGCCCTTGGGCGAGCCGGGTGAAACGGTTGTCGTGCTCATCTGGATCCCCTTCCTCAGAAGCTGTACTTGACGGAGGTGTGCAGTCGCTTGAGGTCGCCCTCGCGGTCATCCTCGAGCGAACGCTGGCCGTAGATCAGTTCCGCGCCCACGTCCAGCTTGGGGAACGGCGAATAGATCAGGTTGGCGTGGAGCGACTGCGTGCGCTCGGTGACGCCCCAGCCGGTCAGGCCGGTGTCGTTATCGAAATGCGAGGCCGAATACATCAGGTTGGTGCGCACCTTCGGACTGAACACGTGGCGCCAGGCGACGAAGCCGCCGTAGCCGTCCAGCGCGTGCAGGTTGCCGCCGGCATCGGCCACGGTGTCGCTGCCGACGCCGAAGGCGAGGTAACGGCCGATACCGCTGCCACCGTTGACCGCCCAGCGGATGTCGTCGCTGGCACCGAGGTTGAACTTGCCCGAGACGCTGAGCGCCGCGCCGCTTTCGGTTTCCTCCAGCCACTTGAACTGGCGCAGCATGCCGGCCACGGTGAAGTGGCCCCAGTCGCCCTTGGTCAGCCAGCGCGCGGTCAGGTCGGGCATGAGGTTGTCGCCGCTGTTGAAGCGCGAGGCGCCGCCGAAGGCGGTGACCGTGGTCTGCGGGTTCTCCAGCGAGACCGACCATGGCCCGCGGGTGTAGCGCAGCTGGGCCTGGCGCACGAACACGGTGCCGTCGGTCGGGCCGACGAAATCCACCGCGTCCGGCAGCGCGGCCACGTCCATGAAGTTGGACCAGGTCTGGCCGGCCAGCCAGTTGTTCCAGCTGACATAGGCCTGGCGCAGGGTGACCGCATAGGTGTTGGTGGAGGTCTCGTTGCCGGCCAGCGCGTTGCTGCCGCCGCCGAAGAAGTCGGCCTCCACGTACCCCTTGAACTTGTCGCCGCCGGCGGTGACGTGGTCCACGCTCATGCCGAAGCGCGAGAACTGGGCATGGAAGTCGGTGTACGGGTCGCCGCCATCGGCGCCCGCGCCGCCGACCGGGATCGTGCTGGGCACGTAGAACAGGCGACCGGAGGACCCGTCGGCGATGCGGCCGTCGCTGGTGTCGGTCACCATCGCGTCCATCTTGATGAAGCCGGTGTACGAGAACGTCGTACCTGGGGTGGCGCCCGGCGTGATGCTGGTGGCCTGGACCGGCTGCTTGCCGGCCGGCACCGCCGGCTGGGCCGCCTGCGCGCCCTGCACCTGCACGACCTCCTGGCGCGTGGTGGTGATCTGTTCCTGTTGCTGCTGCTGCACGGACAGCAGCGCCTGGACCTGCCGCTCCAGCTCGGCCACCCGGGTCTCGAGCGCCTTCTCGCGCTCGCTCTGCGCCATCGCGGCGCCCGGTACCGCCAGTGCCAGCAGCAGTGCCGCGGCCAGTGGCCGGCGCACCGGTCTTGCGGGATGCATGCTCATTGCCCCTCTCTCCCTCGTTGCTGCGAATGAGTGCCTTGAAAACGACGGACCACCGCCCCTCGCGACGGCCGCCACGCAGACTTCGCACGGGCCCGCCGGGGCGCCTATTGGCCATTAGTCGAAGCCGGGCCCCCGGCGGCCGGCCGGCCCTGCGCTGGCGGGCCGGCACGGCGGTCGGCCGGCACGGCGCGGCGCGCGGTTTCGACCAAGGTCGTAGCCCGGCTGTTGCATCGCGTCACGGGCGATGCGGCACACTGCGGGCGTCGTTCCGCGCCTGCTCGCGCGGATCCAGTCTTTGGCGTTCGAGGAGGGAAGCCATGTCCGACCTGTATCCCGTCAAGCCCGAATTCGCCGCGCGCGCGCGGATCGACCAGGCCCAGTACCAGCAGCTCTACCGCGAGTCGGTGGAGGATCCGGAGGGCTTCTGGGGCAAGGCGGCCGGGCGCCTGGACTGGTTCCGCGAACCGACCGTCATCAAGGACGTCAGTTACGACCTGGCGGACTTCCGCATCCGCTGGTTCGCCGACGGCGAACTCAATGCCTCGGTCAACTGCCTGGACCGCCAGCTGGCGCAGCGTGGCGACAAGACCGCGATCCTGTTCGAGCCCGACAGCCCGGACGCGCCGGCGCAGAAGGTCAGCTACCGGCAGCTGTACGAGCGCGTGTGCCGCCTCGGCAACGCGCTGCGCAACCTCGGCGTGGCCAGGGGCGACCGGGTCACCATCTACCTGCCGATGATCCCCGACGCGGTGGTGGCGATGCTGGCCTGCGCACGCATCGGCGCGGTGCATTCGGTGGTGTTCGGCGGGTTCGCGCCCAACTCCATCGCCGACCGGGTGGCCGACTGCGGCAGCAAGCTGATCATCACCGCCGACGAGGGCCTGCGCGG